>DUCL01000269.1 GCA_012959845.1 Candidatus Poseidoniales archaeon | reverse complement strand
TCCCACCATGCTAGAATGGTTGAGAGAATGATTGGCCGAAGAATGGGAACCGGTGGTTCAAGTGGTGTAGATTACCTTGATGCAACGCTAAAGTACAGGATTTTTGTTGACCTTTGGGGAGTTCGTACTTTATTGGTTAAGCGAGATGCCTTGCCAGATGTAAAGAACAATGATTTCTATGGCTTTGCTCAATCGTGAGCAAACTTTGACAATCAATCATCTAAGTGAGGGTCAATGTCGATTGGAATTAATTCGTGGTCGTACTCATATAGAGCAATCTTGAGAGGATCTAATACGAAACGAACATCTGCTTCTTCCAGTCCATAGAGAGTAATCAATTCTGCCTTAAAAGCTTCACGAAGAACATCTTCGGAAGCGTATAATGGGGCACCCATTCCAATTTGTAGTGCGCGAGCACCAATGATTCTTGCTCGTTCAAAACGTGTGTGTTGTCGTGCTGGTTTTACCATTTTATGACACCTGCGAGCGAACTCGCATTCGGGGGCTACTGCCACCTCTTTTTGAACCTACCCCTATAGTTTGTTTCTATTATTATTCATTCTTGCTCAAAAATCGGTTGCTTTGGACGTTTGATTTCCTTAACCCAGAGCATTATTGCGGGGGTAATTAAAACGAGCAATATCACAAACCAAATCACCGCATACAGTGCCGGGTTAGGTGTTTTTACCGGAATTGGTATTTCATTTTCATCATCATTAAATTCCATATTGCCAGCAGTTTCATCACTATATGATTGTAGTTGTGGGGAACCACTGTTTTCAAGAATGAAAATCAGACGGCCACTCCAACCATCAAGCATTCCACTGATATTTACTCCTGCTGTATTAGAGATATTTGAATCACTAAAATCAATTATTACCGAATCTGTCGCTAAATATTGATGGGTAAAGTTTCTGCTTTCATGCTGTGTTGAATCAAGTCTCCAGATTGATAATTTTTGGCCAGCAGAATTATTCCAACGGATAATGCCATCTTTCAATATTACATCGCTAAGGCTGTTATTTTGTAATCCAATATGAGTATTGAGAGATTGATTCAAGTCAAGTGCTTGACTAGAACCAGTAAGCAATCCATTACCATCTATTACTAAACTTGGAATAAATAGTAATCGAAATTTATCATCATATCTAAATTTTGAATGATTTAGGTAAGTATAATCTTCACTCGATGCATGATGTTGAAGAATCACAGTATCGGTTCTATTTAGTGTTGCTAAATTATCTTCGACTAGTTGGCAAGGTTCACACCAATCCGCTGCGAAATATTCCACAATATGTTCGCTCTCGCTTGCTTCGCAATCTAACGATTGCTGGTAGCATGAATAGTCAATATATTGGACTGCGATAATGTCGCCATCATCTAAATCCGCTTCACCTTCTGAAGATGTATTTGCTAGAGATGTTGAAAGCAAAAGAAATATCGCGGTCCAGAAGAAAACCCATCTCCTATTGTCGGACATTAACAAGCGCTGCGGGAATGTGTTCAAAAGGGGTCTGCAACAGGCTTCAAGCATGGACCGAGTTTGGTGGGCCCGCCCTAGCGC
>DUCL01000268.1 GCA_012959845.1 Candidatus Poseidoniales archaeon | reverse complement strand
AAGAATTACGCAGACCATTAGAGAGATATTTGAAGAAGAATAAAATCAAAGTTCACCTCGGAGTTTTTGCAAAAGGTATTGAAGACCAAAAGGATGGTCGAACAAAGGTTAATTTCATCGATAAAAATGAGAAAAATGAAGCGAAAATGCAGTCAGTCATCGCTGACAAAGTTCTCGTTACAGTCGGTAGAAAACCAAATTCCGAATGTTTAGCACCGACTGGAGTTGCCCTTGATGAAAGAGGGTTTGTCAAGGTCAATCAGCGCTGTGAAACAAATATGCGTGGCGTATATGCAATTGGTGATGTTACAAATCTCGGAGAGATGTTAGCCCACGTCGCTTCATTCCAAGGAGAAATGGTGGCAGAAATAATTTCAGGAAAGAATCGTGCGTACGAACCTGCTGCAGTTCCTGCGATTGTATTCACAGAACCTGAAATAGTCAGTGTCGGACTTTCGCCAGATGAAGCAAAGGCAGCGGGACACCCAATTATTATCGGGAAGTTTCCTCTTGCTGCAAATGGAAGGGCTCTTACTCAAGAAGCAGAAAAAACTGGCGGATTCGTAAGAGTTGTCGCACGCGAGGATGACCACCGTGTTCTCGGTGTGCAGGCTGTTGGAACTCACATCTCAGAATTGGTTGGAGAATGGACTCTTGCAATAGAGATGGGGGCAGTACTGGAAGATATTGCTGCAACAATTCATGCTCATCCAACTATGACTGAAATGACTCACGAAGCAGTTCTTGCAACACTTGGTCACGCAATTCATTCCGCTTGATATTGAATTATTATTGACTCCTCGAAAGAGGAGGGGGGCCTATGAGCGAGGTGAATTATGAAGAATTTGAGAAGAAACAGAACTCAACTCGGGAACCTCGCTCACAGGACTTAAGAGTCCCGAGCACTGATAGTTATTGCCTACCCGATATAATGTCACGCAGATTTGAAGTAAAATGGTAATAATTACACTTTATTCGAATGCAATTAGTCAATAAGAATTTGACATGAAACCCTTGCATTTGATATATATTGATGCCAGCCAAGAGATATGGCTAAATCGTCAACCGTCATCTCAATTGCAATAATCATGTTACTATTAGCATTGGCACCCACCATTGAAGGAAAACCAACTGGTAAGCATAACACCAGTGCAGGCTGTGGTTCATGCCACTATAGTGCAGGAACAGTTACTCCGGGTCATAATTTCCCATCAACATATACACCTGGCCAATTATACAATATTCAAATTACCATACAAGGTGGTGTCCCTGGTGCACAAGGAGGATTTTCATTGGATGTTGACAAAGGTACATATTCCAACAGTGGACCAGAAGTGTCATTTCAAGGTACAAGTGCAACCCACACAAACCCAGGTTCAAGAAGTTGGAGCTTTGATTGGACCGCTCCACCAGCAGGAAGTGGCCCAGTATCCGTAGCATTAGCAACTTTGACAGCAAATGGTGATTTTACAAACAGTAATGATGCTTGGGGAACTACAACCCATACCATCAATGAATTGGTTTCAAACCAACCTCCTAGTGCATCGAATGTCCAAGTGTTCTCTTCTTCTACAT
>DUCL01000267.1 GCA_012959845.1 Candidatus Poseidoniales archaeon | reverse complement strand
GCTGCTTTTTGGCCAATGCATGCACTTGGAATAATGGGTATGCCTCGTAGAACTCACTCCTATACCCTAGAGAGTGGATTTGCCGAATATAACATGGTAGTTTCTATCTTTGCTTTCATCTTCGGATTAAGCCAATTGATTCTGGTTTGGAATATCGTTCGTTCTTCCAGAAATGGAGAGCCTGCTGGAAAGGACCCATGGGGCGGCTGGTCTCTTGAATGGTCAACAACTTCACCACCGCCTACGCCTTCATTCCACGATGACCCTGTACAAGGAGATATGAACATTGAATTTGGACATCACTCAGAAACAAGTCTTAGTGACAAATTGTGGACTGGTAAGAAAAAGGAGGTGGACGCATGAGCGGATATGGAGCGGATATTAATAATTCAATTTGGATGCGCGCTGTATTATTTGCCGGAGGATTCCTTACTTTCGGAATTATCGCTTTCAGTATTCTCGGTGTTGCACTGGCTGGACCTGCACATGAAGAGTACTTGGCAGCAGTAGATGAATACCATCACGCTGAGGATGCTTGGAAAGAATCAGTTGCCGCTGGACATTCTATTGATGGCGACCATCATGATGCTTTGTACATAGAAATGGAAGAAGCGCATCATCATGAAGAGGAAGCGCATTTGTCTTACCTCAATTGGAGGGTGTCTGGAAATACAATATTGGTAATGTGTATTATTTTCGCTTCATTCATTGGAATTGGTGGTATTGTTAATTCAATACAACCAGATGCTGAACATAGTGATGATGAACATGAACATCATGGTTCTGCTTCACCAATTATTTTCACCTTTGGTATCATGTTATTCATGATCGGATTCCCTGGTTTTGCAAATACAATAACTGAAATTCTAACAGGAACAAATGCAGTACTTGGAGAAATGGCAATAGGTGTTATCGGACTGCTAGTAATCATTCTTGGTGTTTCAAATTGGTGGAGAGAAGACTTACCATTCAATGGCCATGGAGAACAAATTGCAACATCACATCCATTCGAAGGAGAGCACATTCGTAAGGCTGGTATTTGGGTCTTTATCATGTCTGAAATCATGATTTTCGCAACCTTCTTCTCATCATACCTACGTATGCGTACTGGATGGTGTACCAAGTGGGCATTTGACAATGATATGTGTGATGCTGATGCAACTGGGTATGATATCTTGACCGCTTCTGATTACTTGAGACCTAGTGGTGCAGCAGGCACTGGTGACTTCTGGACAATACTGCCTGGGGGAATTAACACATTTGCACTCATTATCTCTTCTTATACCATTGTCATTGCTCTAAAGACTGCAAAGGCACATGACTGGAGCCGTCCTGATAATTTCATGACCAAGTTTATTCCACTACCAATAATGAAATTTGTTTTCCCAGACCAAAAGAGAACTGTTAGAAATTTCTTGTTCGCAACCCTAATGCTCGGTTCACTGTTCATCATATTGAAATTGGTTGAGTGGTCACACTTGGTTGCTGAAGGATTTACTGTAAGTACATCCCAAGCAGGTTCAATCTTCTATATCGCTACAGGAGCACACGGATTGCACGTCTTCATCGGACTGCTCATCATGCTCTATCTTGTATTCAAGGCTGACACTGTTGGCTATGATGAAGAAAACGCACAAGGAATTGAGTACTTTGGATTGTACTGGCACTTTGTCGATTTGGCTTGGGTATTAATTTTCCCAGCATTCTATTTGTATTGAGGTGAAAATAATGGGAGATCATGAAGTAATTGGACTAGAAAAGTGGCTTAAAGATAATACCGGAATGGATATCTATTTCTGGAATTTCATCGTCTTGATGTTTTTCACATTATTTGAAATCGGAGCTGTATTCTTTGATAAAATACCTGGAACTGATATCAAGATCTCGTTGATGATGGTTTGGGCGATTCTAATCGTCGTTGGAATTATCAAGGGCTACGGTATTGGCGCATATTTTATGCATTTGAAAGGAGACCCTGGAATCTATTTCAAAACAGCAATGTTCCCTGTATTATTCGTATTGCTGATGATATTTGGTATCGGTTTGTCAAACCCAGACGGTGTTGATGGCCTTCCTTCATGGTGTACTCCTAACTGGGATTACGCTACTCGACGTTGATATAGGCAGTCATACATGTTCGCAACAACTCTATGAATCTGCAGTGGGTCGTATTATTTATGCTGAAACGTGAATTTATTGCGGTTGCACTCATCGCCTGTTTGTTGATATCTTCAGTACCTACTGCTTCAGCATACAAAGGATATGTTCTAAATCGAACTGCGATAGATGATTTTACACTGATAGACCAACATTCTGAAAATCGTTCTCTTTACGCTTTGCAAGGAGACCTCTTAGTTGTCTCATTTATTTTCACAAGATGTGATTCGGTTTGTCCAGTGATTACTCAAAATCTAAATTCGGTTCAGCAAGGACTTTCAGCGGATATTGCCGATGATGTGGGCTTTGTTTCAATTACTGTAGACCCTGCTTATGATACACCTGAAAGGCTTCTTGATTACTCACAACTACATGGCATAGATTGGCCACTTCTAAGTGGAACTGAAGAGGAATTGCAAGTAATTTGGGATACTTTTGGCGTTGTGGTATCAAAAGATGTAATAGATGCACACATATCGATGAATTCAAGTGAAGGAATAGAAAATCAAGTTTCAATTCTTTACCCAAATAATACTACAATGTTGCTAGATGGGCACAACCAAGTGTTGCCTTTGGAAAATGCAACTGGTTGGAATTTAACTGATACAACAATGGATATGCACAATGTCTCACTCAATTATTCCGTACATGAAACATGGGGAATTTCCGTAAATGGAATCAATGATGTCGATGCTCCTGCTGATTATTCTTGGTGGTGGTCACTATACCAATGGAATGGAACTAATGCTTCTTGGCAAGAGAGTCCAGTGGGAATTGAATCTATAATGTTGGGACAAGATACTGATCACATCGCTTGGGCTGCATCAAATTCTAACCTTTCTTATCTACCAATTCCTGGTAGCAATATGGTTTGTAATGATATGGAAAATAACATGACTACCAATCACACCCAGCAAATTGATTGTGAAAATGCCGCCATGGTGTGGATGAACTATACAAATGAACATAATTCCAGTGAAAGTGAAATTGCTGAATGTAATGGTAATGGCTGGCAGATGGGTGAAGGCACTGGCAAGCATTGTATGTGCGATGATGGTTTCCAATGGGCAGAAGGGGACAAATTATCGTGTGTTGGTACAACTCCAGCAGACCAATTTGAGGTTGGCCATTCCACAATAACCTACATCTTAGATAATGAGCGAAAACCACGTATTGCATGGACTGGAGATGATTGGCATGTTGAAGATTTTATTTCTGATGTAGAAGAATTATACGGTTCAGAAAATGATTTACCCGCAAGTCCAGGCCTACCTGGATTTAGTTTTACCATGGCAGTCTCAGCACTTGGCTTGACAGCAATTGCCATAAATGTCCGTTCCTCCGATGAGGATGAAGAGTGACCAATCTGACCTTCGCCGGCCAACATTTTGCGCCGAAAAGGGGATGAAAGGGAGGCTCTTCGCACAACCACTGCAGACGTCGCATAGCCTGGTATTGCGCCGGATTTGAAATCCGGTGCCCTTTGTGGCACGGGAGTTCGAATCTCTCCGTCTGCGCCTCTTTTAATTGACCTTGATGGCTTGCATATTTTCAGCGTTTTTGATGAAAGGGTTCTCAAACTGAAGCCACTCTGCAAGCAATATGCGCAGAGGTCTTGTTGCCCTATCTCTTTTCGCCCTCATGGTCTTGGCTGGCTGTTTGTCTCCAACCACTGCTGGCTGGGGAGTGGGCGATGGTGAAGTGAAAGTTGAGTTTACAACCGACTCTGCTTCTGCTACTAGTTCTTTAGGAGATGAGAAAGAAACTTTTGATGAATTGTTGCCGGTTGGTTGTAATGCTGAAACTGATTCTAAAGCCCTCGATAAGGGTGGTGAACCGATCACATTTACTGGGTATATGGCTGCAAGTCATTTCTATACATCTCATGATGAATTATATGGCGCTTCCGACCTTGACCTTGCGGTTACTGCTTCTGTAGCAATTAAATCAATGTCCATGAAAGATGCTGCCATTGTGGATGGAGAACAAATCCCAAGAGTGCAAGTCAAAAATTGGATATTACCATTGTACCCTAATACTGGTGCTGGAAATGTTGACCTCGATGAAATTGATACGGACTCTGATTCAAGATGGTTTGTATTGGGATTAATACCAACCTCTGAAAACATCCTTTATGGAATGCAGGCGCTTGGAGAATGGCATCAACCTGTGCAAATAGAAGGCTATCTTGTAGACACAAATAGTACATCATCTGCTGGGTATTTCTCTAACTGGCATGAAGTAAACGAAAACTGTGAAATGGGTATCGGCCAAAACAATATTGAATCGGTATATCTGATGGTGACATCAATTAAATTTCAAGATTCAGTTGTTACTTCAAGCGGAGATTCTTCAGATGAGTGGGTTTTGGGTGATGTTCCATACCTCGGCCGTGGAGGTTTCATCACATTCTTCCTAATTTTTGGAATTGGTGGCGCAGTTGTAATGTTCATGTTTTCTAAGATTGCTGTTTCAAAAGGTGCTGCCCATTCAATGGAAATATTGGTTGGAAAGAAAGCGATGGCTGCTGTTTCTAGAGTTAAGACTGATATGAAGAGGGCAAAGGCAGAAGGTATGACTACCTCAAAGCAACGAAATGCTGAAGCGCGTAAAGATGCTTCTACAGAGGCGAAAAAGGAAGGTAAAAAACCTACAAAAAGAGATACTGCGGATTCGGTTGACCTAGTTGGCTTCGATATGGATAGCGCTTTACAATCTGGTTCTAGCGAACCAACTACTTCCGAATTTGGCTCTAAGGGCTCTAGTGTAGTAGCAACTTCTGAAGCACAGAGTATTGCGTCTCAGAGTTCTTCTAATTCAAGAAAGGCTGCACCGCAAAAAAGCACCACTATTGCTTCTTCAGCAAATGTTTCAGCGCCAGCTACTAGGTCGTCCGTCACCTCCAATACTGAACCAGCACCTAGTAAGCGCTCACACTTTTCATCAGCAGTTTCCGGAAGTTCTACACATCGTGAAGAACCTAAAAAGAAAGTTGTCAAGAAACGTGCAACAAAGAAAGCCCAACAACCTAAAGCAGAACCTTGGCAAGGAAAGAATGAAGAAAGTAGCAATACTTTTGAAGAAGAGGAAGAAGAAGACTTTTCAGACTTCTCTATGTGATATTAATTTGTATTACCACTCAACTTGTGTGGCGCCTCTAACGGTTATTTGATCCAAATGCCATTCCAATTTTGCCGGCAATTGAATCACTGGTTCACCATCAATATTGAGGTAACTGATTATTTTTGTTGAACTATCACTCGGTTTTCCATCAGGTGAAACACATCTTAGATTCAATTTATTAGCAGGCTTTTGAGTAATACCCCATTTGCCAATGTGCTTGCCTTTTTTGATTGGACCCATTAAAGATAACATAGCCAGTCTACTCAAACGTGGAGCAAATATCAACAAACCAGTTTCCTTGACTGGATTCATTCCAGGGTTTATCTGATATCCACCTCCAAAAGTTTCTGCTGCTGTTACCGAAATCAAAGTAAAGTCTCTAATTTCGGGTTCTCCGTCATCAATTGTTACTTCGACTTTTCTTCTCTTCCAAAATGGAATTGTTGTTACTCCAAGATAGGTATACTTCTTTGAACCTTTAATCCATTTTGCCCTTCTCAACTTAGCCCTGCCAATATCAGAAGTAATACCACAGTCAGCTTCTAAGAATGCCCACCTAACTACATTACCTTCACGCGTAGGCTTTCCATCCCAAACATTGGATTCTGGTGCTGGATAGTCGCCTTCTTTTTGACAAGGGATTCCTTCAATTCTCCACGCCCCACAGCGTCTATCAGTTCCAGTTGTTAGAATCTCAATGGCCTTATCCAAATCAAATCTTGGAATATTATGTGCAATACAATAATCATTTCCCGAACCATATGGTAACTGACCTAATACAATATCTGAACCTCTTAGGGCACCTGCTATTTCATGGACAATTCCATCTCCACCCACTGCTACAACAAGTGGAGGTTTACCCTCGCTTTCCCCACCTTGTTGTGAAGATTCCCAGCGTTGCCTTATCTCATATGCAATCTGTCCTCCATGGCCAACCTTTTCAGTCATGTATGCTTGAACTTCATTACCTGCTGCGCTGATTTTTAATTGTAATTTTGGCCACATTTTTCCACAACGAAAATCCCTACTGGCCGGATTGACAATACAATGTACTAATCCCATAGTTAAGGCACGACCTAACACATGGATGAACCCTTTCCCGTTTTTTTCTGTTTTAGGCAATGACTCTTCATATGATAGAGGTTGGCAGACAATAGGGGCGCAACGATGTGGAGTGACGATGATATCAAATTCATGTCAGCTGCATTAGATGTAGCGATTCGCGGTAAAGGCAGAGTTTCTCCCAACCCATTAGTTGGATGTGTATTGGTCAAGGATGGCCAAATTATTGCAGAAGGTTGGCATGACCACCTTGGAGGATTACACGCTGAGCAAATGGCAATCCACGATGCTGAGAAAAAGGGTGAATCTCCTAATGGTGCAACTGCTTATGTTACCCTAGAACCTTGTAATCACTTTGGCAGAACTCCCCCTTGTACTGAAGCGTTAATGTGGGCAGGAGTGAAATCGGTAATCGTGGCTCATGCAGACCCAAATCCAACTGTCAGAGGCCAAGGAATTACTGTTCTTCAACTGGCAGGTGTTTCTGTCAAATCCGGACTATTAGAAGGTCAAGCGGCTGACCAAATGAGGCCATTCCTACATTGGTGCAAATATCGTAAACCAATCGTAACCGTCAAAATGGCTATCGATTGTAATGGTAGTGTCGATGATAGAAGTAAGGATGCTGGACGTTTTACCTCTGAAAAATGTTTAGATTTAGTTCACCAAATGAGGGCAGAAAGTGATGCAATATTGGTAGGAGTTGAAACCATTGTACGAGATAACCCTTCACTATTGGCGTCAAGGGTTGAAACTTCTAAGCAACCTCTACGAATCGTAATAGATCCTAATGCTAGAATACCAGCACAGTGTCAAGTTCTAAACGATGGAACAGAAACTCTTGTTTTACAGGATGATTTTAGAGATTTAGCCAATGTATTGAACCGATTAGGAGATATGGAAATTCAAACATTGATGGTTGAAGGAGGACCTAAAACTGTCAAGCATTTCCTCGATGAAAAATTGGTTGATGAGTTTTTCTTGATTCAATCCTCTGTAGAACATCAGGCGCCATATGATAGCGGAATAAATTCTCAGGTCCTTAGCGATGCGGGATTAATTCGTGCTGATGACCAAACATGGGGCGAAGAAACTGTTCAATATTGGAGTCGTTGATTGGTTTTTGTTCTTTACGAACGGTTAATTTAGACTCCACTCATCGCAGAACCATGTCAGCAAAGAGGTTACTGGTAATTTCTATTCTGGCATTGTTTTGTTTTTCACCGATGCAGGGTCCACTTTCATCCCATCTGCAAGCAGATGATGGAGTCTTAGAATCAAGCCCTGTTTCTTTAGAGATATTGATGATGGGCAATAGTTACACCTCGGCTAATTCTCTTGACAACCTTATTGACGGGGTGATGACTGATGCATCAAAACCAGCCAATGTCACAAGTTTAACCGGAGGTGGAATGCGTCTTTCACAGCATTCTAGCAATGTAGGGACAGCAAGTCATCAATGGAATACTACTCTCAACAATGGTGCATGGAATTGGGTAGTTCTTCAAGACCAAAGTCAGATACCTGGTTTCCCTCGCGCCCATCAAGAATGGATTAATAGTAAAAATGGAGCAGTTCAACTTGCACAAACTATCGATGATAAAGGAGCAGATTCCGTTCTAATGATGACTTGGGGTCGTCGTGATGGAGACAGTGTCAATACACAGAGATTCCCTGATTTCTCAACAATGCAGGACGAACTTGAGGCTGGATATTTAGATTACCGCGACAATATGTCCTCGCATGGAGATGTATGGGTTGCCCCTGTAGGACTTGCATTTGAGCACATTCATGACAGAATTGTAGCAGATGGTGGAACTCCGACCAATTCTGGAAATCTATTCTATGACCTTTACAGCAGTGACGGTAGTCACCCTTCGCTTTCTGGCTCTTATCTTGCTGCAGTGGTAATCTATGCAACGATTACAGGTGATGACCCTGTTGGTTTATCTCATTCAACCAGTCTTTCTAATTCAGTAGTCCTTGAACTACAGCAAGCAGCTTCTGCCACTGTTTTCAATGAAACTTCACACCTTGATTATCCTTGGCAAAGCAATAACCAAAATCCACTACCACCGATCAATCTCTCTGCAATACCCGATGGCGCTATGGCATTCGATTGGATACAACAATCGGGTACTGATGATTCCGATTTTATTATCAATGATGTTGTAGTATCACCTACAGGAGATATCTTCGCACTTGGTACTGCTTCAGGTGATGATAAGACCGACCACACAATTGGTGGATGTGATTTGCCAGAGTTACTGTTCCTCTTTGTAGTGAAATATAATTCAAACGGAGTTTGTGATTGGACGGCAAACATTACCGGAGATGATGCAGAATACAATAGTGGCTGGAATGGGGGTGACATCTCTCTTGATGGCCAAGGTAATGTGTACATTACAGGCACATTAGGAAGTCCAAAAACTGGCCAAGGAACTGGGTATTATTTCGATTCATGGGGAAAATCAGGGAAAATAGACATGAGCAATTGTAATGGTGATTGTACAATAGGTTTTGTTGCCAAACTCGACTCTCTAGGTCAATGGGAATGGACAAGGGATGGTGGAGCATCTAATTATGGACATGGTTTCAATTCAATTGATACTTTCCAAAATGGCTCAAGCATTATCACAGGATATTACGGAAACGACATTTTACTCAATAGTGGAGTAGGAGTACAAGTGGGTTCTTCGTATTCTGATAGCCGACAAGGCACTGTTTCCAAAAATATTGTTGTCGCAATGATAGACAAGAATGGTGGATGGCAATGGGCATCATTCCTCGGTTCAAATGGCAATGATGCTGGACATGATGTAAATATTTATGACAATAATTACGC
>DUCL01000266.1 GCA_012959845.1 Candidatus Poseidoniales archaeon | reverse complement strand
TAAATCTGTCTTGTAATTAGCAAGAAAAACAACAATGCGACAATTGGAATGACATGACGTCCAGTTCGCATATTATCATTGAAGATGTACGTTTGCTTTGAATCTTGGTCATCAATCGAACGGAGAACGATACTCATCAACATCTGCTGCAATTCGTAATAGTTGGTTATACTTTGCAACTCTATCTGAGCGAGAAGGAGCGCCGGTTTTGATTTGTCCAGCACGAGTACCAACTGCTAAATCGGCAATTGTCACATCTTCAGTTTCGCCACTTCGGTGAGAAATAACATTGTTTAAGCCATGTGTTGTCGCCAAAGCCATTGATTCTAGAGTCTCAGTGACAGTTCCAACTTGATTCAATTTTACCAGCATTGCATTAGCAGCACCAATCTCAATTCCTTGCGCCAATCTTTCAGATTGTGTAACAAATAAATCATCACCAACAGTTTGAACGCGATGCCCTTCTCTCTTGGTGAACAAGGTCCAGCCGCGCCAATCATCTTCACCAAAGCCATCTTCGATTGAAACGATTGGATATTCATCGAGCCAGCCCGAATAAACATCAGCTAAATCTTCACTCGATAGAACTCTTCCATCCATATGATAACCATCTTCATGGTGAAATTCTGTAGCGGCTACATCCAATGCAATCCCCATTTCCTCAGTTGAATATCCTGCTCCTTCAATCGCTCTGACCATGTACTTCAGACCTTCTTCATTAGCAGGAAGGTTTGGACAAAATCCACCTTCATCGCCTACTCCTCCAAGTAATCCATCGGCTTTCAATTCAGCCTTTAGGGAATGGTAGGTCTCCACGCCTGCGCGTAAACCTTCAGCGAAACTATCGAAACCATGAGGCATGACCATGAACTCTTGAACATCAACATTGGTTGTAGCATGAGCGCCACCGTTGAGAATGTTGAGCATTGGTACCGGCATTAACCCACCAGCGACTCCACCGATATACTTCCACAAAGGAAGTTCGTGAGTTGCAGCACCTGCATGCAGACAGGCCATTGAAACACCCAACATTGCATTAGCACCCAACTTGGATTTATTTTGAGTTCCGTCGGTTTCAATCATCACTTCGTCGATTAATTTTTGCTCATCAACAGGCATCCCGATAACAACTTCTTCTATGTGTTCAAAAATATTTGCAATCGCCTTATCAACACCCATTCCAAGGTATCTGGATTTGTCACCATCACGCATCTCAAGTGCTTCATATGCGCCGGTTGAAGCACCACTTGGAACTGCAGCGCGGCCTTTCAATCCACCATCGACATAACAATCGACTTCCACAGTAGGATTGCCTCTGCTATCTAGAATCATACGTGCATCGAGTCCGGTAATGTGGCCTGACATAGTGCTCTCCGGTTATGGCCAGCAGAAGCCATGCTTTGAACTAAATGGATAGAACCCACATTTCATTATTAGATATTATTTGGATTTATTATCGGGCAAACGATTAATTGTTGTAATTCAACCAACGCATCCATTTTGCTACATTGGTTTGAACCGATGGAATATGATGCAAATGGGTACACTCACGAACCCAGCACAACTGTTCGTTAGCAGGAGAGAT
>DUCL01000265.1 GCA_012959845.1 Candidatus Poseidoniales archaeon | reverse complement strand
GGCCATTTCAGAATAGTCTTCATCACCTTCACTTGAACCCCAAGCGGTTTCCATTCGAGTTTGTCCAGTCACAGGTGTATCTGCTGTTGCCATCGGCATGGATGTAGATTCAACAGATTGTACCGGTTGAGGAGTATTTTCAATAGGTAATTGAGGAGTATTTTCAATTGATTGCTGTAATGGCTGAGGCTGAGGCTGAGGCTGAGGCTGAGGCTGAGGCTGAGGCTGAGGCTGAGGCTGTGGAATTTGAGGCTGTGGCTGAGGCTGTGGCTGTGGTTGAGGTATTGCTTGTGGCTGAGGCTGAGGCTGTGGCTGTGGTTGGGGGATAGCCGGAGTAATTATTTTCTCATCCTCGCTCATGAAGCCCCACCACCCATATGGCCAGGGGCATCAACCTTTCTTGCATGGATGGGGTGCTTGAACAAGTCTTCACTGGTCTTCACTTCATAGCCCAAGTTTTCCATTATTACAAGAAATAAATCCTCCAATGATGCTTCATACTCGTGCATCCTTCTTATTTGAGCGCCAACTTTAGCGGCGCATCGCAAAATATTAGAAGTTAATTCATCTGAATCATGAGCAATTCTCATCACTCTTCCTTCTCGGCGAACTTTCATTCCTTGCTGTATCATTGCAGCCTCAAGTTTAGATGCGCCACCCCAAACATGAATTTCAATTTCCCTATCTATTGCCTTCAAGTCTTCAATACGTCCTTGCGCTGCTAATTTTCCTTTGTGCAAGAGTACTATATCATCACAAACTCTCTCTACATCATCCATTAGATGAGATGCCATAAGTACGGAACGATCACCTTGTTTGACAGTATTGATTAGAGTGGTAATCATAAATTCTCGGGCAGTAGCATCCAAACCATTACTCGGCTCATCAGCGATGATAAGTTCTGGGTCGTGAATGATTGCACAAGCGAGTTTAGTCGCCTGTTTCATACCGGTTGAAAATGATTTTATTTCTCTGTATCTTTGTTCACCAAGTCCGACATATTGTAGTGAGGCATGGGCTCTTTGCAATGCGACAATAGGATTCATTCCAAGTAATTCACCTGAATATCTAACTTGATTTATCGCATCCATCTCTGGATTCAATGCATCATATTCGGGCATATAGCCAATCCTTGAACGGATAGCAGCCCCCTCTGTTCTAATATCATGTCCAAGAACTGTTCCATCACCAGAAGTTGCTTGTATTAGCCCCAAAATTGTTTTCAAGAAAGTAGATTTTCCTGCACCGTTCGGTCCTAAAAGGCCAGTGGCACCCTTTTTAATATCGAGATTAAGGTTTTCAAGGGCCATATGAGGGCCATAGAATTTCGATAAATTCTGAGTTTGGATGATACGCTCATGTTCCAAACAGTTCCCCTCAATTGTGTGAGGGCAAAGACGACCTTTCAATGCTCGCCCGTCAAGGGTTGATTGCGTAGTACTGATAGCACATATTCCTCAATTGGATTCGCGCAAACCATCTCTTGTCTTTATCGCAATTCCTTTGTTGAATGTTGCAAATTCTTCAGAATTACAATTTGACAGACCATGGCCAAGCAATTCACCTTTCTGATTTACGATAAGGCATGTTCTGCCAGGGGTAATCCAAGGGTCAGCAGCCAAAACAAAGCCATGGAATACATTCCTTCCTTTACGCACAAATGGTTCAGCATCATCATTTACAACGACCCATGCAGGACCTTCGCCAATGAAATTCCATGCTTGTGTTGTATTAAAACCGGAAGGAATTTTGCGTCTTCGATGACTATGTAATTCAATCGCACCATCGTTAGTCAATGAGATTCCACCATCGGTTAAACGCGGGCTTACGATGTGCTTCCCCGAAGAGGAGATTGCATTTTTGATTCTACCTTGGCGATTGATTACAAAAGTAGCATCCTGTAATAATTCTCTTGCAAGACCATGTTCAACATTGAGCAGAACAGTCATTTTGTCACTTACATGGCGTCTACGAACTTTATCTGCAGCGATGAGCCTCCCTTCAGAATCAAGAGGAATCTTACTAGCATTTTCATCAGTTATTGTTTTCAGTACGCCCGCTTCAACAAGTGCAGTCATACATCTTGCTTGGATTCCATCGCCCTCTAAATCGCATAGAATTATTCTTCTATCCCCCAATTCAAAGCGCTCTAATTCTCTTCTTATCCAAGATAAATCCGGCTTTCTTCTCCAAATCCAACTTGGGCCTGTAACATGTGAAAATGGGTTCAAATCTTCCATACTGTAAGGTAATAGTCCAAGAGGCGTCATAATCATTACTTCCATTCCTTCTGCATGATGTGTTAGGCGAGTCATCAAATCACTACATCTTTCGCGCCAAGGACCTGGCCTTCCGTGGAGAATAAGTACATCATCAGAGCCATTTCCAATTGGTTCAGGTATCTTCCATCTAGAGATTAGTTGCCTTCTTGCTTCAACAATATGTGGGCGGAAATATGTGTCATCTCCTCCCCACGCAACTCCTCCTTTTCTCGGAGATTCTTGAGCGCTAACCATCCAATCCCAAGAGTTCTCCCAAGAACCTCGAGTGTCATCTCTTTCTCTTGCAGCCGCACGATCTGAAATTGCCAATTCTTCAAGGTCAACAACAGATAATCCAGCCTTATTTGGGCTTGTTGTAATCCACAAAAAAGCCTCGCGCAATGCCGGATGTTGGTGACTGCGTCTCTCTGCAAGCCTCCAAATTGTACCATCGCGAACAGCTTGCTTACACCTCGCTAATTCTGTAAGTGTAACTTCCAAATTATAACGCGCTAGAATCTTTACTTGCTCTTCAGAATCTAAATCTCTAACCTCCATAGGAGAAGTATATGCAACACAAGGCATAGTGGTAGGCCAATCAATAAGACCGGCTATTTTTTCAGTACCCCATGGAGTTAGAAGTCTTCCATCCTTTGCGAATAATGCATATGCAGCGGAGTCAAATAAATCTGCACCTAATGCAATTGACATTGGAAAAAGCATCGGATGCCCGCAGCCAAACATATGGACTGGGCGGTTTGGTGGCAAATAAGGCAACGTCGCGAGCATGATTTTTGCATAATCTTTGTACATATGCTGCTCCATTATTGGAACAATTCCACCTATTGGATGGATGGAAAAATTATGCTGAGCCATTTTTTGGGCAGAAAGTATCCTTAAGTCTTTGAACAATCCTCCCTGAATTGGTCCGTTGAGCATTGTTTCTCCTGCAGTTTGAATGCTGATAGATGCTCTTGAATCGGTTTCCAAAACTGCTGCTTTAACTTCACTTTCGCTCATGTCTGGCCTTGTAAAAACATCTAACATTGTAGCTATATCAACTCCAATACTTTTTTGGAATTCAACAATTTCTTCAACGCCTACTTCGACATCTCCATAAATATATGACTGGAACGTTCCCGAATCAGTCATTATTACGCCGGGAAAATCAATCAATGAATGAACGCCATCTTTGAGTGCTTGCTGCTTCAAATTTTCGTGTTTCCAAATAATATATGAATTGGTAATTAGCGCAGAAATACCGTATCTATCCCACATCTCGCGTGGTTCTATTGTCCGAATGTTCGGATTGACTACTGGTAGTAGAGCAGGTGTTTCTAAGATACCATGCTTGGTATGTAAACGGCCCAATCGCGCCCGACCATCCCGATTGGTAACTTCAAACAGCCCAATATCTTGTTCTCGGCAAGGCTCAGCATCACTGCGTCTCCCCTCCTGCCAAGCGCTCATGTTTTTGGGCGGCGGTCAATCAGTCTTGAAGTCCTCGCTTATTGAATATCAATAAATTCCTAATCTTCGGGCCAATAATAAGGCCATTTTTTCTTCAATGTGGCGAAGATGACCCGAAACAGTAACGCGTGCAATACCCAAAGAATCAGCAACTTCGCCAGCCTTTGTGGAAGAATCCTTTTCGTAATAGCCCAATTCCCACGCTCTGTTGAACACTTCTAATTGTTTATTAGTCAAATCAGCACCTTCTATCACTTCACTTTCATCAATAGGTCTAACCACTGAGATTTTACAACGGTCATTCCATTTCTTGAAACCGTCAACAATAGCAGTAATTCCGGAAGGAGTTCCGCGTAATATCAAGCAACTGCCGGAACGTCCTATTCTTGAACCAGCAACTACATAGGCATCTGAAACCACAGCACCAATCCCAATTGTGTGATGGGTATTACGAATAATAACAGAATGAATTTCCTTTCCTCCAACAATTTGCATGTGAATATGCCGGTGTAATTTCATGTATGGGATTTTATCAATATCTGCGAGTTCAACACCCTTTGCCAACTCAATATCAACCATCTGGTGTATGCAGTTGTTTTCAAAATCACGATATACATTTCCTAACAACGTCATACTAGAGATTTTCGTGATTTGTTCTTTAAATTCAGTAGACATTAGGGTTGCGCCATCGTATTCTAGTCGTACCTCGCGCATGATATTATTAGTTAGCATATGTATTTAATAGTTGATGACAAATAAATATCCCTTAATATTATTGAGTGCGCCGAATAAAATCAAACAAATGTGACAGAACCATGGGTTAAGATAAATTCTTTTCCTAATTCATCAAAAGTGTCCAACAAATTCGCCGAGAACCGGACACGTGACACTTCATCATAACCCTCCAAGTCATTTTTGATTCCATCCAATGTTCCTGGCGCTGCACCACAAGAAATACAAGCCCCTGTCAAGTCCAAAACTAGATCAAGTGATTGATAATTTTCTTCATTTGTCAATACTTCAATTGAACTTACACTAATACCTCCACCATGGCCATCAAGTGCTGCCCTTACCTCTCCAAGGCGAGACAAAATAGCAGGAACTAATTCCACATCATCAATTAATGTTAGGAGTGAAGTATTTCGCAGCCGTTCTTCCATCACAGGGTCGGTTGATTCAGCGATTCTCTTTGATGCTTCTTTCTGAATAGCGATTTTTGCTTCAGCAGCATATTTTGCCACCAAGTCTTCATCGGTCATATCTCTTCGTCAATCAACTGCCATTTCAAGGCTCGTATTACTATTTTATTCAACAAAATAATGTAGGCACAATAACATGCAATAATGATGGGTATAGGTGCATTTATTCAAATTATTATTCCATTTTTTTATACAACTGCGTTGTTATTGATTACACTTCTTGATAAGGGGGTGGCGAGAGGCGAGAATAGTGAGGGTCATGGCGGAAGAAATACTCAATATTTCAAATCTTCATGTAAGTGTAGAAGGAACTGAAATCATCAAAGGATTGTCGTTGACAATAAACAAGGGTGAAGTTCATGCATTAATGGGCAGAAATGGTTCCGGAAAGTCTACTCTTGCAAATGCTTTGATGGGTCATCCTGCCTATTCAATTGATAGTGGTGAAATAACCTACAATGGCCAACCAATCGAAGAGTTAGAGGTATTCGAGCGAGCCAGAGCAGGCATGTTCTTGTCATTTCAATATCCATCTGTTTTGCCTGGTGTAAAGGTTGGTACTTTCTTGAAGAAATCAATTGAGGCAGTTCGCGGTGAGCCCGTAAAGCAAAGGGAATTTCGCAACCAATTGAAAGCTGCAATGCAGTTGCTGGATATGGATAGGACATTCTTGTCAAGATATGTTAATGATGGATTTAGTGGAGGGGAAAAGAAGCGTTTGGAAATCCTTCAATTAGTTCTTCTTCAACCACGGTTAGCAATGCTTGATGAGACCGATTCTGGACTTGATATAGATGCATTAAAAATTGTATCGAAGGGAATAAATCAGGTTGTACCTCATGCAGGTTGCTTAGTCATCACACATTATCAACGATTATTAGAGCATGTTAAAGCAGATTATGTGCATGTGTTGATAGACGGAAAAATTGTTAAATCTGGTGGACCTGATTTGGCACATAAACTGGAAGAGAAAGGTTATGATTGGCTTGAAGTAAAAAATGAGGTGTGATTCAATGAGCGATGAAGCAAGAGATATCGTTGGAGATTACCGCTTCGGATTCCATGATGAAGACAATTCAATTATTCGTTTTGATAACGGATTGTCCGAGCAAGTAGTTAGGGATATTTCTGCGATAAAGAACGAACCTGAGTGGATGACCGACATTAGAGTCAAAGCGTACCACCATTTCGTTGAAAGAGAGATGCCAAAATGGGGTAACCCTGGAATACTGAATGACATTGATTTTGAAGCGATAACATATTTCTTGCGTTCTACCGACTCAACACAAGGTGATTGGAAGGACGTTCCTGAAGATATTCAAAACACATTTGATAAAGTCGGATTAAGAGAGGCAGAGAATACATGGCTTGGAGGAATTACGGCACAATATGACTCGGAAGCAGTCTATCATTCCATACGTGAAGACCTTGAATCTCAGGGTGTAATTTTCCTTGATATGGATAGCGGTCTTAGAGAACATCCTGAATTAGTCAAGAAATATTTTGGCAAAGTTGTGCCACATAGTGATAATAAATTTGCAGCATTAAATACTGCAGTTTGGTCTGGCGGTTCATTCCTTTACATTCCCAAAGGAGTTCATGTTGAAATGCCTGTTCAAGCCTATTTTAGGATAAATGCAGAGAATATGGGTCAATTTGAACGTACATTGATTTTGGCAGATGAAGGTTCGAGTGTCCACTATATCGAAGGATGTACTGCACCCTCATATACTTCAACAGCTCTTCATTCAGCTGTAGTTGAACTAATTGCAATGGATGGAGCAAAAATAAGATATTCTACTATACAAAATTGGTCGAATAATGTTCTCAATTTGGTGACAAAACGAGCCCATGCAATGAAGAATTCTACTGTAGAATGGATTGATTCAAATATCGGTTCAGGATTGACAATGAAATATCCAGCAATTCTCCTTAGAGGCGAAGGTGCTCACGCAGAGGTTGTTTCAGTGGCATATGCAGGAGAAAACCAGCACCAAGATACTGGTGCTAAAGTTCACCATTTGGCTGCAAATACTACTTCAAATATTGTTTCAAAATCGATTAGTAAAGATGGTGGCCGTTCAACATATAGAGGATTATTGCAAGTCACTCCTAAGGCACATAACTGTCGCAGTAAGATTGTTTGTGATGCACTAATCTTGGATGAAGATTCACGTTCAGACACATATCCTACAATGGAAATTGGTAATTCAAGCGCTGATTTAGAACACGAAGCGAGCGTCAGCAAAGTCTCAGGTGATCAATTGTTTTATCTGATGAGCAGAGGATTCAATGAGCAAGAGGCAATGGGTCTAATCGTCAATGGATTTTTTGAACCATTTACGAGAGAATTACCTTCTGATTATGCAGTTGAAATGAACAAATTACTCAATATCAAAATGGAGGGTTCAATTGGTTGAGTTATATCGATATGTCTCCTCCTCCACGTGCTAAGCATTTGTGGAGATATACACCGTGGCCAAGAATACAACCGCAAGAAGGTGTGCCGATTGCTGAAAAAATAGTATTCACTGTCAATGGCAATGAATCCTTAGATTCAGGTGCACCAAGAGTGGTGTTAGAATCAGAAATAGCGCGGGTCTTCTTAAGTGAAATTGGCGGTTCATCCCACACACTCAATATTGAGGGAGATGTAGGTTTGGTACACATTCAAGCAAGAGCAAGCGGACATGTAGTTGCTGGACATTTGCACATTAATTGCAAAGGAAATTCAACTGTTATCCTTCATTTAACTGGTGAGGCTGATTGGAGTGGATTATATGTTAGCGGCGAAGTTGCAGATAACTGCAAACTTGCCTATGGATTTGTTAATGAGTTATCTAATGACTGTAAATTATTGCATTGTGAAGATTGGTCAGTTGGACGAGATGCAACAATGGAAATCGCAGCACTTAGCGTTGGTGGATTCCGTTCTAAGAGTGATATTAGGACTGCATTGACTGGAGAAGGGGCAACTTTGAAACAAGCGATCACAGTTCACGGACTTGGTGCTAGGCATATTGACAACCATATTGAAATCAATCATAAAGTTGCCAATTGCAATTCAAAATTGGTTATAAATTCTGCCTGTGCGGGTTCGAGTAGATCTATTGCTACAGGACTTCTCAAGGTGGCTAAAGGTGCAAATGGTACAGATGCTGGACAAGTATTCAGAAATTTATTGCTAAGCGATAAAGCCAGAGCAGATTCTATTCCCGAACTTGAAGTTCTAGCAGATGAGGTGAAGGCTGCGCATGGTGCCGCAAGCGCCCCAGTAAATCCTGATCAAGTTCATTATTTGATGAGCCGAGGTCTTTCACCACAACAAGCTGAGGCTTTGATAGTTGAAGGGTTTTTGATAGATGCATTTTCTTGTCTAACTGATATAGATTTAAAAGGTGTTTTGGCTACAAGGATGACCATACATTTGGAATGTGAACTAAAGAGGTGAAAATGTGTCTTTGAAAGATGATTTCCCTATTTTATCGAGAGAGATTAATGGCCATCCGCTTGTCTATTTGGACAATGCGGCAACAACTCAGAAACCACAAGTCGTTATTGATGCAATGACTCAATATTACTCTAATTCAAACGCTAATGTACACAGAGCAGTACATACACTTGCAGGTGAGGCAACCGAAGGATATGAAGATTGTAGGCGCTGGATAAAAGACTGGTTCAATGCTCAGCGAGCAATACTGACAAGTGGAACTACTGAGGCGATTAATTTGGTAGCACATGGCTGGGGTAGAGCAAATCTTCAGTCAGGAGATGTCATAGTTCTTACTGAAATGGAACATCATTCTGATATTGTACCTTGGCAGATTTTGGCCGAAGAAAGAGGTATTGAAATCAGATATGTGCCCGTTTTAGAAAATTTTTCACTGGACATGGAGGCTTATTCAATCTCTTTACAAAATGCAAAGTTAGTTTGTGTAGTGCACACTTCCAATGTCTTAGGTGTTAGAAATTCAGTCGATGAATTGATTTCTCTTGCACACCAAGCAGGTGCAAAAATTCTGATTGATGCTGCTCAAGCAGTGCCTCATGACCGGATAGATTTTGGACAATTAAATGCTGATTTTATGGCGTTTAGCGCTCACAAAATGTGCGGACCTACTGGAATAGGGGCTCTATTGGTGAAAAACGATGCCTTTGAACAAATGCAACCGTTCATGGGAGGAGGAGACATGATTGAATCTGTCACTACCTCTGGCTTTACTCACCAAACCAACGAGCACAAATTTGAGGCAGGAACTCCAAGAATTGCTGAAGCGATTGGTTGGTCAGCAGCGTTTGAATGGCTGTCAAAGATTGATTTACCAGCACATCATGAAAGATTGTTAAACATTGCA
>DUCL01000264.1 GCA_012959845.1 Candidatus Poseidoniales archaeon | reverse complement strand
TACCGGCCAGAAGGGTAAATTGCTAGTTGAAAAGGGCCAAATTGGCACTCCAATAGTAATGACTCCTTGGCAATAATACGCTTTTTATGTTTTAGAGTAATTTAATTTTATTGAAAGGGATAGATATTATTAAAGAGTATAACGGACAATGCCTCTTTGAGGATACAACATGAGTTCAATGAAGGAAAATTTAGGAGACGGATACCAGCAAGTAATGATTGGCTTTACCATCTTTATCGCGGGTGCGGTATGGGGCGGTATGAGCACAGGGGCAGATATGGTCGCAGCAGACATATATTGGCCTGCTGTGGTAATGCTATCAGGTGCAATGATAACATTACTGGGAACAACATTTGGAACAGATCATGAAGATGACAGATCTAGTGATTTGCAAGAAGCGATGAGTGAATTAGCTTCAAAAATGGAATCATTAATCAGTTCAAATGATGATAATGATGATGATTGAGTAATATCAGTTATCACTCAGAGAATATAGTTCACCATATTTACTCTCTATGTATCTAATGAAAGCATCTGGGCTTGGCGGATGTCCTGTTGCCGATTCAATCAATTGGGCAGGTGTCATTACCGAACCTTGATGATGAATACGAGGACGTAACCATTGTAATAGAGAAGACCAATCGCCTTCTGCAATTATTTGGTCAATATCACCTAAGTCAATACTCATCGCCTCTAGTAATTGGGCGGCATATAGATTTCCTAGTGTATATGTTGGGAAATATCCGAAAGCGGCCATCGACCAATGAATATCTTGCAGGCAACCTTCTGAATCGCTTGTAACTTTATTTCCAAACCACTCCTCGAACATATTATTCCAAGTCTCTGGTAATTCCTTAACAGTTAATTCTCCATTGAATAGTTTCTTTTCAATTTCGTACCTTAGCATCACATGCAAATTATAAGTCACTTCATCTGCTTCTACGCGAATAAATCCGGTTGATACTGAATTAGCGATTTTGTTCATGGTTTTCGCATCCCATTGTGGAGAATCTGGGAAAAATTCCCTAAACCACGGATTGGCAACCTCCCAAAATGCTTCAGTGCGACCAATTTGATTTTCCCAAAGGCGGCTTTGCGATTCGTGAACGCCTAAGGAAACTGCTTGGCCTCTTGGAGTGAATGCAAATTCACCTGCTAAACCTTGTTCGTACAATGCATGCCCTGTTTCGTGCATAACAGCATACAAACATGAAAATGGGTCTTTCTCATCGAATCTGGTGGTGAAACGGGTATCTCCTGGCCATAAACCTGCGGAAAAAGGATGGGTTGATGCATCCATTCGTCCCGCTTCAAAATCAAAGCCCATATTGGTTGAAACTTTCTCACAGAATTCCGTTTGTGCTGATATTGAAAATGTTAAATCTTTAGGTAATTGCGGAAGAGGATTGAGTTTTTGTGAGTGCAGGATTTTTTGCAATAGAGGAACTAATTTCTCCTTTAATCCAGCAAATAATGGGTCATAATCTGCAACGGTCATACCTACTTCATATTCATCTAGAAGGACATCGTATGCTGTGGTTTTTATGCCCAAATATTCTATTTTCTGTTTGGTCATGTCCACCAATTTTTGTAGATGTGGTTCAAATGAAGAAAAATCAGAATTCCCTCTCGCCTTTTGCCATCCTAATAATGCTTCAGAACGTGCTTTCGCGTAATTTGAAACAAATTCACTTGGAAGTTTTATTGATTTGTCGTAAACTCTTCTCATCTCTCTAACATTTGCGGATTGATCTGCATCGAGGTCTGGTTTGGTTTCCAGTGTTGTCAACAATTCTCCGAGATTGGAATCGGTTATGCGCAAGTGTCTTTCTTTAGCCAACCATGCTAATATTTCACCGCGGACTTCTGCGCCTTTTACAGGCATTATCGTCTCTTGGTCCCAACCTAAATGACCTTGCAATGCGCCTAGTCGATGGATATCTTTTACCAATTCAATGAATTCACTATATACGCTCATACCAATGGCGAAAGAGTCTTTCTTCATCAAATATGCGATAGAATATTCGTTGATTTCCAAACCTTGATTTCATTGCAATACTGGCACACATTGAAGTCTTCAAGCGGATTGGCTTGTGCATGGTGAGACCGTTCCGACGAAAAGGTGGAAAGGAACGCCCCCCTATAGTTGATGACGAGGAATTACTCGTAGTCGTTGATGAAAATGTTGATAATGATTCTGATGAAATCAATGTCGACGAAAACACTTCTGGAATTGAATCAGAAGATGATAATGTTGAATCAACAATTATTGAGGAAACTGAAGAAGAAACTGCTGACGATATCACTGCTTTATTAAAAAATAGTTCGCAAACAGTTATTCGTACTTGTCTTGATATTCGTCGTGCTGACAATGTACTGATTGTATGTGACCCAACAACAGGAGAAATTGGTCAATCTCTACATGAGGCAGCAATTGAAAGGACTGACCGGGTATTATTGATTGTGATGCCTAAAGGCCGACACCATGGTGATGAACCGCCTACTCCTGTTGCAAATTTGATGCGCCAGCAATCCGTAATTATCGCTCCAACAAGATATTCTTTGACTCACACTAGGGCGATTCGTCAGGCACTAAAAGATGGCGCGCGGGTTGCGACAATGCCTGGAATGAATGTTGAAATGTTCACCAAAGGAGGTATCTCTGCTGATTTCAGAGAAATCAAACGTAATATTAGTGAATTATCACCAATTCTAAGACGTAGAAGAATTGTCAATGTGAAATCAGATAATGGAACTGATGTCACCTTTGAGGTAAATTGGAGAGAATGGAAAATGGATGATAATGGAATTTGTAATCGTCCGAAGATGCTGACCAACTTACCCGCTGGCAAAGTATTCATTTTACCTAGAGAGAATAGTATGAATGGAACTATTGTAATCGATGGTTCTTGGGAATCTAACCTAGTTGATGAACCAATAACTTTCATCATTGACGATGGGTTAGTTGTTGATGTAAAAGGGGGCTCAATCGCTGCTTCAATTCGGCAAGAATTCGGTGAAGCAGCGAGAAGACAAAATGCCAAGAATAGAGAAAATGTTTGGACGGTTGCTGAATTCGGATTCGGAATGAATCCAATGGCAAGGCTCCTTGGTAATGTTCTTGAAGATGAAAAAAGATTGGGAACTTGTTATTTCGCTGTTGGTGATAATACATCGTTAGGTGGTTCTGCTGCGGTTGGCATACATATTCCTGGCGTATTGAAAAGCGCAAGTGTGTGGCTTGATGACACGCAGATTATCGGAAATGGTAAACTATTGATGTGATTAAAAACCTGCATTTGGAGAGCCGCATATTGGACAATGCCTCCAATTTGGATCTAATCCAATCCCGCAACCACGGCATAATACACCTGAACGAATTGTTGGTTGAATTTGTCCTTGCGGTTGGTTCCACCCTTGCTGCGGCTGTTGTTGCGGCTGTTGGTTCCATCCTTGTTGTGGTTGTTGTTGTGGCTGTTGTTGCGGTTGTTGCGGTTGTTGTTGTGGTTGTTGCTGGGGTTGTTGGTTCCATCCTTGCTGTGGCTGTTGCTGTGGCTGTTGTTGTGGCTGTTGTTGCGGCTGTTGCTGCGGCTGTTGCTGTGGTTGCTGTTGATTAGATTGAATCGGTCTTGGTTGAGGAGGAACCCATGTTGGTTGTTGCTTTTCGTTCAATGGCTTGCGTACTGGAGCAATCGGCTTTGGTAGAGTTGCCGCTTTCTCAGCAGCTGCAGAAGACATGAATTCTGAAAGCGATACTGAACCGTCTCCATCTGTATCTGCTTGTGCATGAAGAACTGTGGCTTCTTCTATTGTAGTGCCTGTGGCTTCTGCCAATTCCTCAATTGATAATTGTCCACTTCCGTCAGTATCTGCAGCAATAAAGTGCTCTGCAGCACTGACAAATTCTTCTTCGACTGGTTCATCCACTTCATCTTCTGTTGCAATTGGTTGGTCTGCCTGTGCAACTTCTGGTTGTACTTCTTCAACAACCTCTTCAACAACCTCTTCAGCAACTATTTCTGGTTGCTGTTCGGAAATTGTTTCTTCCACAATTGGCGCTTTTTCCTCTGCAACTCCAACATTGAATGCACCAGCAAATGCATCTTGGGTGGCTTTTGCTACTTCCTTTTTATTCTCAGTATCAACTTGAGTGGACTGAATTTCTTCTTCCTCGATTACTGGTATTGGAATCTCTTCTACTACTGAAGGAAGCGGAACCGCTTCTTTACTTGGTAACGGAATACTTGCAGTCTTTGGAACCGGAACAGATGTTGCAACTTGCTTTGCAGGCTGAACTGGTTTTCCTGTTGTGGCTGGAATAGCAACTACTGCAGAAGATGCAGCATTACCGCTCGCAAGTGTTGGAATGGGAAGTGCATGACCTGCTACATCTAAAGAAGCGACAAATTCGTTAGCGATGGATAATAACGCAAATTCATTAGAACCTGGATTGGACACCAACGCTTCAAAACCATTGAGATATCGAGTAACTTCGCCAGCCCCACCAGTCGTGTATGCTATTGCCAATAATTTGAGGATGTTCATTGGGTCAGATAATTTCTTGAGTGATTCAAAATCAGGACCCGATGATTCTCTTTGACAGTTTCCTGCGCCTTCCCCCAATGAATTATTATATCCAAGATAATTCAACAACGGGTCTGTTACACTCAATAGTGATAGGTGGCCCGCAACTAAAAAGTAAATCTCTCCCCCTTCGCATTGCATTCTTTGACTAGCAGCTTCAAAATCAAATTCACCAGGAGTTAATACTACATCCGACAATTGTGCGAAAAAATTCTCCATCGCTTCTATTCGGCTCATAGCCAACATCTGATGGACGGCGTCGGATGATTCAACAACGCCAAAGTATGCAGCAGCCTCATCGACTTCTATGCCCTCTGGCATAATTGCTCCTTCAGGTACCGCATCCGACATATTCAACCCCCTCTCATTTGTTTGCCAACTTGGTCACCTTCTTATGGCTAATGCCGCCGGATACTCCTTTGAAAGGTACTTTGAGTACCTTAACGACTCCGTCCCAAGTCAAAAATGGCTCTAGATTGTTGGGCAGTCCATCCCGTTTCTTGTAATTGCATCATGATTGTTCTTTGCTCTTCACCATCTGACAAAGCTTGCTTTACCCAATTTGCAGCTGATTCTCTATCCGCAGTTTGATGGCTTTCAAAAATACTTAAATCCACCCTCATCGTTGCCTTTCTCTTTTTCTTCTTAACAACTTGACCTTCTTCATTTTCGTCTGCAGAATCAGTACTATCAACATTTGTTTTCGAACTTACTTTACCCGTATTTGAACCTGGGTGAACTCTGCTAGGGGTCGCCTTTCCAGGAGGACCTCTACCAGATGTAGGCTTTCCAGAAGGGCCCCTGCTAGGAGGTTTTGCTGCTGGTCTGTCGTCACCCCTACTAGGGAGGCTTCTGGCAGGACTCTTCTTTGGAGAACTTCTCAATGAAGACATAAAGTCATCTTCATCATCGTCGTCGTCATCATCATACCAATCTTCATCATCTTCATCGAAATCATAATCGTCATCTCCACGGACTAATCTCAAAACAATAACAATGATGACCAATAATGTAATTGAACCTCCGATAATGCCAATAAATGCCATCTTAGAAATTCCCATGATTGTTGAAGATGAACCGGTATCGGTTACTTTTTCTTTAGGACAGCCATCTGAATATCCATCAACACCTTTGTGCTCATCAACACAAATATCATAGAAATCAAAGACGCCATCGCCGTCACTATCTACTTCTGTAGGATGGCAACCATTCTCATTTACTTCGTTCCTCATATTTGGATGAGTATCTGGACAAAGGTCAGGATTAGTTCCTGAGGCATTGTCTCCATATCCATCTGTATCTCTATCTTCCCATTGAGTTGGATTATCACGTAGTGATACCGGTTCGAATTGATCTCTCCAGCCATCACCATCATCATAACAACCAAGGAAATCCTCGAAAGACAAACCATGCTCTTCAGGGCATTCGTCTGCATTTTCGCCGACTAAATTGTCACCATAGCCATCGCCGTCTTTATCGTGCCATTGTGTAGCATCTAATGGGAAGGCATCACCAATTTGGTTTTCTCTTAAACCGGTGGTAGAGTTAACAGTGAAGGAATAATTTCCCTTCCATCCATCGCCATCAAGGTCTGTATCCAATGCAGTTTCATCAATACAGCCGTCAGAATCTACTGGGAAACCAATCGTAGTATCTGGGCATTGGTCGGCATCATTCATAACGCCATCTTGGTCATCATCTTTTTGTGAGTCTCCACAACCATTTACATCGGCGGGTTCTTCATTTGGAGTGAATGGACATAGGTCCACTGGGTCATACACACCATCACCATCGGTATCTGTTGTTTGTTGTGTTTGGCTACAACCGCTGGTATCAACGGCCTCCCCGAACTCAGTTAATTGACATTGGTCAATATCATTGGTAACTCCATCTTGGTCATCATCCAATTGATTTTGAGCACAACCATTAGCGTTGACATCTAATCCAAATCCAGTATTCGGGCATTGGTCAAAGTCATCGTAGACCGAATCAGAGTCTTCGTCTTCAGCATTTATTAGAGGACAGCCCATTCCATTAGTGCCATCGAATACTCCAACATCAAGAGGACATTCATCTCCTTCAAAACCATCTAATTCATCTCCAAATCCATCACCATCAGTATCATACCACTGGGTCTTTTCTAATGGGAAATCATCTTGTGAATCCATCCAACCATCACCATCAGCATCTGGACATCCAGGGTATGGCATTGTAGAATTACCCCACAAATCAGCACAGCCATCTAATACGAGTCCTGCACCATTCGTACCATTGTAAAAAGTGGTCCACTTATCGGGGTAGCCATCAAAATCACCATCATCTGCTGCTGCAATATAATTAGGGAAGTAATCAGGGTTTGTGGCCCCCTCAGAACTATTATCGCCGAATCCATCACCATCGGTATCAACCCATTGAGTTGAATCATTTTCCCAAGCATCAGCACCACGCGATTCATTCCATTCTAGGAAAGTTCCTATATCTGAAGGATTACTTGCTCCATCACCATCGCTATCAAGGCAACCAAATCGGTCACGCCAAGAAGAACCCCAATCCCATGGACAGTTATCTCCACTTATTGGGTCTGAATCATTATCGCCCCAACCGTCACCATCGTAATCCTGGTATTGACTTGGATTGAATGGGAATAAATCTCCTTTTGGCGCTGAAGGCTCTAGCCATGTTGAACAACAATCTGGGCCATAATTATCTCCATATCCATCATTATCTGTATCCTTGGATTGTTTCCAATTTGTAGAGAATTCATCTCCCAAATAATAACTACCATCATTATCCGACCATCCATCTTGGTCCACATCAATACAACCTTGGCGGTCTATCCATGAGGTCCCTACTTGGTCTGAACATTCATCAACTGAATCTGAATATCCATCAGAATCATAATCAGAACAGCCCATCTCAAAGAAGGATGAAGGCCCAGAAACTGTAGGACAACTGTCAAATGATGGACCCAAATTATTGTCCCCATAATTATCGCCGTCACTATCATCCCATTGATTGCCTAAGGTTGGTAATGAATCCAACAAGTCAAAAATTAAATCTCTATCTTGGTCAGAATATAGTCTCAACAAATCTACATCGTTATTGATTGAATCCCAGATAGAGAGAATTAGGGTTCCATTTGAATCAATATCTGCATCAATATTATTGCCTGTGCTAATATCTCCGAAAGACATACTCATCCAAGGTGCTGCTTCGCCATTGATTTGGTGTTTTGACAAAGAATTCCACGTTAGTAAATTACTGGTTGGCTCACTAGTCAATAGAACATAGTGGTCATCAAGTTCTATCAAATCCCATGCTCCATTTGAGGTTGAAGGGGGCTGTGAAGCAATGGTTGTCCAATTGCCATCAATATCTTCAACATAGATTACATCACTATTTCCACTTCCCCTTACAGCCATTATTGCAGTACTAGAGACTTCTAAATCAACTTGGTAATCATTGATTCCACCTTGCGGCTGCGGTAAAGTTGGATTTGTCCAGTTACTGTCATTCCACATACTCTTGAATATTGAAAGAGTCCCAGAATTTGTCATAGAAGTAATGTACAAATAACCATCATCAGATAATTCAATTTCAATATCAGTGGATAAATCAGTTTCTGCCTGAAGAACTGTGGAAGATATTGCGGTTCCATTCCAAATCCATTGACTCAAATTAGAGTTAATACCATCAGATTCTATCAGTGCGATTGCGAATGAACCATTTGGCAACAATACTGTCGGATGGTCAATACTTACCGCACTACCAACATCTCCAATGTCTATCAATGACCAAGAACTGATCTTTGTAGCCAACTCAAGACTATTGTCAGATGAATCTCTATAGATTAAATTTGTATTATTGTTGGAATCTACAATTACTGATATCTCGCCGTCCAATGCTATTGAACTCCTAACCATTTCATGTGTCCAAGAAGATTCACCTTCAACACTAGCGAAGATTTGATTTCCTGTTCCTGAAGTATATGCAAGATGTTGGCGGCCTTCTGCATCTATTGTACTGCCAAGATATTGCCCCATTGTACCAATGGTTACCAATTCATTCTCAACTGCAGAAAAGGCCGATGCGGTGTGGTAGACAATTCCATTTGCTGCATCGCTAGTGAGGATGATTGGTCTCCCTGCACTTGTTACGGCATATTCAACAGTCGTATCATTTTCATTAGACAATGTGATTAATTGATCTAGCCAAACTCCTAGAGGACTACCATCATTGGCATGTTCTAACTTGTGTAATTGAGTGGCATTTTCTGAGACCATTGCCAACATCATACTCGATTCTCCGGAATCTGATGTTGCGAGGTTTAGGGATAATAAATCACCTTGGTAGGTGAAATCCGTTGCTTCCCAATCTCTTTCCGATAAAATATGATAGTCCAATCCATAAGATGTTCCGCGGTTTGCATTTCTTTTGCTGATTATTAATTCATTAAGACCATCGCCATTCAAATCGGCATTAGAGGCCATTGCAACTCCGAATTTTTCTCCGCTATTTCCTTGGACAATAGTTTGTACATCGCTTCTCAAACCAGATGCTGAACCTAAGTATAATTTGACAACTCCATTCTTTAGTGCGCCGTCTTCAACAACTAACATGTCGCCATATCCATCCTCGTTAACATCACCAGCGCTACGCAGTGCGTACCCCATTCTAGCATTCGGAGAATCTCCTACGATGGTGTAGTTCGGAGTTCCAGC
>DUCL01000263.1 GCA_012959845.1 Candidatus Poseidoniales archaeon | reverse complement strand
GAAGTTCACACCTCAACTCTAATCCGGGCACAGATGACTGCAATGCTAGCACTGGCTCAACACAATGGTGGTAAAACACCAGTATTCCAATACTCTCAACCTGAAGGTGGAGTTGAAAATGTTTCACAAAACGAAGCAAGAATGATTCAATGGGCCCAAATAAATGGTGATCAAGATTCAGATAATGTTCTGCCAATTTTTGTTTCATGGCAACTAAATGAAAGGATGTATGGAGATTTACAAGGATTGAACAAAGATGATACACGTCAGAAATATGGTGATGAACAAGTCCACATTTGGAGACGTTCATATGATGTTCCACCACCAAACGGCGAGTCACTTGAATTGACAGCACAACGCACTTTACCTTATCTTGAACAATCGATTATGCCTTCTTTACAATCTGGAAAGAATGTTTTTGTTGCAGCTCATGGAAATTCACTACGCAGCATAATCATGTCACTTGAAGGACTTAGCCAAGAACAAGTATTGTCATTAGAAGTACCAACAGGAATTCCAATCGTTTACGAGTATAGTGATAACCAATGGAATAGGTTACAAACATTCTAGAATTTCAATAGGTGAGATTATGGTTAAGCCTCCACCAAAAACAAAAAGAAACCTACTGATTGTATTATTGATTTGTTCACCATGGTTTATGTGTCAAGTTTGGATTCAAGTTTCAGCCCCGAATGAAGTTTGGACTTCGATGCCAACTTGTCCAACTGATTCACAAAATTGCGTTCATTTAGGTGGAGGTTCTTCACAATACGAAGTGCCCGATGATATGAGTAATGAATTGCAATCCAATGCCACTACTGTATGGTTATCATTACTTGAGTGGGTGGAAGAAAATGATGTAGAAACGCTACATAAGGAGACCAATGGCACTTCTGATTACTATGTTCATCTTGTACAGAGGACTTCTTTTTGGAGATTCCCTGATGATTTAGTGGTAAGAATTACGCCGAGTGAAACCGGTGATTCAAGTCAAGCATTATCTGGTTCAGTAATAGAAATTCATTCACAAAGCCGTTTGGGCCAAGATGACTTAGGGGAGAATACTCGTCGCTTAGAAGCGCTTCATAGTCACTTGAGTGATGCAGAATCTATTTGGGATTAAAAGCCACCAGTTGAGATTAAAACAACCATTACAACAATTGGCAATATTAGTGCGATAACATTTACTATCAGTGCTGATTTCACTTTATCTGCTTCAGGATGACCTGGTTGAGTATTTTCAATATTTAATTTAGTAGCCATACTAATTGCTCCTACTAAACTAATCAACCAACATACACCAGGACCCATGATTCCGACAACGCAAGAAACGATACCCATAATCATCCAATCCTTTGCATATATTTTCTTGTATGATTGCGCATATTGTACAGGAATGTTGAATGGAGAAGCTCCTTGGTTCATTTGATGATTTACAGACCCCACCATCATTGGTTGAGGATTTACAGAACCCATCACTTGTGGCTGAGGTGCTTGATACACTACTTGAGGTTGTGGAGGTTGGTTTGTCACTTGAGGCTGGGGTTGAGGTTGCTGTGGTATTGCTTGAGGGGGAGTCTCGCCCCAAGGTGAATTTGCTACGGGCTGGTTGGCGTCTGTTGGTTGCATGGCAATCGCTATGATTATCAAAACTTAAATTGTTCTGCCCTTATCGGGAAAAACTTCTTTTTATCAAATGATTTTAAATGCCTTTAGCGATTAATTACAATAGCCGGACTACAACGTCGCGGGCCGAAACCAATTTGGTGAAAAATATGGCAAATAGAAGAAACAATCCCAGTGAATACAAATTTGGCCGTAATCATCACGTTAAAGTGAAGAAGGGGAAGGGTAAACAAAATAATCAAAATCACCGAGTAATGAGTTCATTTGGCTCAAATAATTATGGCAATGATAGTAATTACAAGGTAATCGATTTACACAATTCTGCATTGCATCAAGCAAAGGATAGAATCAAGGATGAAGTTAGAGATGCTTATTCAGATTCATTGCCCGGAGTCAAGTTTATTCATGGTCTTAATCATGGAACAGCAATTAGGGAATGGCTATGCAGTGATTCCTTCCAGCAATTCGCTGATTCCAAAAAAATGACTGCCAATATTTGGCATAATAATGAAGGATCAACTAATGTTTCTTTCGGAAAAAACAATTGAATATTCATTCTTCGTATGCTTGCCAATCATTTTGGCCAGGTTCTCTGTACCACCAATAACCATCTTCATCTTCAAACCATTCAACACCATTTTCATCAATTGAATAGCCCTCATCTTCCTCTTCCTCGTTAGGATTTGTAAGACCTGATTCTTCCGCGAACTTCTTTTTAACATCATCAATATCATCCTCAGCGCCTCCAAACACTCTGTGTTCAGTACGAATTTCGGCTTGGTGGTCGCCAGCCTCGATGGCTTCATCAGATTCTGCATAGAATTCATCGGTCATACGCGCTTTAAACTCGTCAAATTCATCACGTCCGTAACTTCCAACAAATTCTTTGCCGGTAGATGCCATCAAGTCATCAAGATTCCTCCGCTTCTCACGTTTTAGTTCAGGGGCATCAGGGAGATTCCCTGCATAAAATTCATCTTCATCTTCTGATAATTTGGGAAAAGTTCTACCCTCGGGGTCTGCTTCTTCAATCGCTTCAATAACCAAATCATGTTCTTCATCATCAATATTCTCTTCTTTGAAATTCTTGCCGACGATTTGGACCATCTTTTTGAGGTGATTTGCGAGTTTTCGGTCGTTCCCTTCGTTCTCTTTGACGAGTTTTTCAACCTGCTTGAGAAGTCTTTCATATGGGCTTCCGGTTATCGCACCGAAAATCCGTCCAAGCCCCCCTTTCTTCTTCGCCATGTGACAGCCTTTGCTAAACACCCTCTTCAAAGATTCCGTTAATGTGTTTGCCGATGACCGCCCTTATCATCTGTGAGTGATTGGCCAAACTGAGCGAGATGGTAGAACAGTGGCTTGTGGATTTGATGGTATCCTATAACGCTGAATCTTTAGCCAAAAAAGAACAGTATAGTGCCCAAGTACATATGCGAGGCCATCTGTTTGAAGAATTGGTTTGGTGGGCACTGCAGGCTTTACCCGATGAGATATTAGTTGGATTAGATGTTGATTCTAAGTCAGCGAATAGGCTTGATGTTGAAACAAAATATCGTAGTTTTAGTCATCGTCAAAATTTATTTCAAGGTCAGGGTTACATTATCAATGAAGCGCGAATTGTAAACCGTGGAGATTCTTATTCTGTCCACCATCTTCCTGAAGAATGGACAGATGGGCTCTTTTCGGGAGATAGAGGGTCAAGGGCTGGAAGGTTTACTCATTGGCTACACACCCATCCAAACGCTCCCGCAATACCTAGTAATGCAGATGCAGATGCTGCACAAGAAACAAGCGGTGTAGATATGATTCTTGGTTTACGCTTTAGCCCCGAAGGTCCCCTTCCTTGGTTTGATGATGTCGAAGGGCAGAGAAGAACGATGGGCGACTCTACAAAAGCAGTAAAAAAAACAGGTAAGAGACGACGATCGTTTTTTGCAAGAAACAATCTTCCGGTACTCGGAACCGCTCCAAGCGGACATAAAATACACGAATTACAGTTGATTGCATTTCACAAATCAGGTGTTGGAATAAACGTGGTATTAGTGGATGATGAAGGCAATCCTTATTGAAAAGAATAATTGTTTTCCAATTAGACTATTTCACCACAAAATCGTTCCAAATAGATAGTGTTGCCAAATCAAATTTTATTATTCCTTCATCTGCTCCAATGCTTAGCATTTTGTTGTTGGCTCGTTGGTCACTCGACATCGCAATGACCTTGTTTGGACGTTTAATCTCTCCACGCTTGACAGCATCGTTGAGTGCGACTAATACATCAAATCCTTGAGTCGGTGGCATGAAGTGGTCAAGTAGCAATACATCTGGCGAAAATTGTCTAATTATTTGCAAGAAATTTGCAGATGTCCAATGCTGCACAAATTCAAACTTGGCCAAGTCAACAGAACTACTGATGAGCAGGGCTTTGATGTCATATCCATCTTCAAAGGCAAGAACTTTCATTTCGCCCTCTCCAATAACCCTCACGGAATTGGTTGATGTTCCCACCAATGAGGCGCTTCAAACCAATTTTCATGCCCTTCACCCCTCTCAATCAATGGCAGACTGAGAGTAGATGAATCATCCAAATTAACATTGATTCCGATAGCTGCACAAGGACTTGGAAGGTAGTCTTCACCACTCTCAGTTAACTCAACTCTAATTTCATGACCTGCAGGTAGCACTACATCCATTGGATTGAATTCCATCTTCATTTGATATTCTACTAGTGGAATTACAGGGTTTGCATCATATCCACCATCTCGATATCGCAAATCCATTGTAGCATGTCCAAGTCGTAAATCGGATGTATCATCATACATTGTAGCAAATACTTGACCACCATTACATGTTCCTGCTCTAACTCCAAGATGTAGAGTTGGCAATCCTGAGATGTGAATTTCTTCCTCAAAAGCTGCAATTGTGAAACTGGAAGAAGATGTTGAACTAACTCTATTTCCTTGGCTCTGTGCGTTGTCCAAGGTAATTTGTTGCCATTCTATATCTTGAGGCGGCCAAGTTTCTTCAACGTGCCATCTTCCATCATTGGTTTGTATTTGCACCATAGGTTCCGGCTCTTGCCCGATGTCTTTTAGATAATAATTGAACCAAGCATACAATTCAACAGCCCAATCCATCCTGCTCATATTTGGATAAGCCTCAGCACCATATCCACTTGCTAAATCACCGTGTCTATCTGGTTGGTCGGGATAGTTATGGCCCCATTGGCCTGAAATTGCACGAGCATTAATTCCCGCATCTATCAATTTTTGATATGTCGGATACGCGTGATAGGGGTCAACATTCCAATCTTGTAATCCCCATACAAGGTAAACGCTTCCTCGATAATTTTCCAAAACATCTGGCAGATGCCTTCTCTCATCCCAATAGTCATTCCATTCCGCGCCACCAAACTCGGCAAGTCCCCAAGTCGATAGAGGGTTCAAAGGACCAATTACATCATCTGAACACATTCGCATATCATCGGTAGTTGGATCGCTTGTTGCACCTTGATAGGCTATGTCATAACCCATCGCTCTGGCTTCACTAGAGCCATTTCTATAGAACATTTCTTGAACCCCAATAGAGCCAGAAATAGGCACGATAGTCTTCAAGTATTCAGATGGTTGTTGTGCAGCCTCCCAATTTGTTGTACCAGCATATGATTTACCCATGAGGCCTACATTCCCATTAGACCATTCTTGGATTCCTAACCATTCCACAACAGCCTGAATACCAGTTTGTTCTCCTAAGCCCTTGACATCTTGACAATGAGTTGATTGGCCAGTTCCAAATGTGGAGGCTTGGGCAAGAGCATATCCATGAGGGACAAATGTATCGTAAACCCATTTTCCGACACCACCGTCAGGAACGGTATTGGGTGAGGAATCTTCACCGATTCCTGGCATCCCTTCGCCCCCGAAATCATAGTACGGGTGTATTGTTAAAATTACGGGTACTACTGTACCATCTGGAACATCTGGTAACCAAAGTGAGACATGCATTACCGGTGGTTCTGGAAATCCAATATCTTGCTCACTTGCAGGTAAATCAACCGTTACAAAGTGTTCAGAATATGGTAATGCTTCGTATGTGCCATTTACTGGAAGTTGCGCCCTTAGAGAATCCATAGGTAGGTCCATTTTGTAGCGCAAATGCAATGGAGTATTCCACCAGTCACCTGAAAAATCATCTTCACTTGAATTTTGAATTACTGCATCTCCTATTGTCATGGCGAGCATCAAAAATACGATTGATACTGCGACAGTCATCGCAGTAGGAATTGTCAATTGGCGTTGAGAAGTTGCTTGCTCCAACATCAAACCAGCATCATTTGTTGGATTATCAGATATCTTTCCCAGCACAATACTTGGTATTGCAGGCAAGGTGGGCAATTCGAGAATTTCAGCCTCAAGGACTGAATCATCGGCCACATCACCATTTGCCATGTAAAAGGCCAACTGTCTCTCTCTCAAGAGGATAGCGCCTTATGGAGTCTATTACTGAGAATTTTCATCATCAATTAGCGCATCTAAAATAAATTCCTCTTGATTGAGTAATTTTGGAGTTTCTACCGTAGCATATATCATTATGAAAATTGTAACAGGTATTGCGACCAATATGCCCATACCTACCGCAGTCCCCAAAGCCTTAGCCCAGAAACTTGTATCTTCAACTTCTGGTACATAATCGCCCCATAGAATTCCCAGTGGGTCTGCAACTCCGACCATTTTTATTGAATCAATTTTTGCTTGATAAACAGGTCTCCCTGCAGAAGATGCAGGGTTTTGGATATCTTCATCTCCAGTAGGGTCATCAGAGGTTGGAGTGGCAGCTATGGCCTTGATGTGTGTCATACCATCTCGAACGATACCAAATGTTGCATAGCCCTCATCATCTCTATTTTCAGGGTCTAAGTTGTGTGCTTCTGTCTCTGCGATATACCATTGCGCATCAGCAGAATCAGGGTCCAATGAACGAGCCATTCCAATAGCACCGTCAACATGGGATAGATTTTCATTGTGTTCTAAAGGAATTGTTTCACCGGTACCACCTTCCCCACATTGTAAAGAAGTGAGTGGATATGCTCCTATTGCTTTACATTCAGGGTCGCCTGATTGAGTGACGAAATCATCTATTACTCTATGAAAAAAGATTCCATCATATAGTCCCATTTCAATGTGCTCAATCATATTTTGAGTTGTGATTGGAGCCCATTGTTCAAATAATTCTAAAGTGACGATGCCATCAACTCTATCTTCAAAATGCCCTGGAACATACGAGACTTCAATCTCAAACACAGCATTACCAAAATAGGAATCTTTCATCGGAGTATCTTCTTCAACAGGCCCATCGGTCCATGTGAGGGGATCAATACCTACAGTTCTCCAAATCGGCTGTTCTTCTGCATCTGCTATTGTCATGATTGGAATGCTCGAAAACAAAAGCAAATTGAGAGTAACAAGAATGACCCAGCGCCCAACCATGCCATGCTGAAAGCATCTTCCCTCAAGAACAGTGCGGCCAAAGTGCTATCAATACAATAGACTCATATGGGCGGTGATAGTATCTCAATTTATGACAGAAAGTAATGTAGTCAAGCCGGACATGCTAAAATTTGCTAAGTTTTCAACGATTTTGGTAATTGTATTAACTTTAGGACAAGCATCAACTGGATTAGCGAGATTCAGTGGTTTTGATGTAGCAGCCTCCCATGCATATGCAGCACAAATTGGCCTTCTCGCCTGTATCGCAATAGTCACTTTGGTAATAATGTCAAAGAGTGAAAATAAGAAACTCAAAGGAATGTCATTCGGACTTGCTACCGTATGGATTCTACAATATGGATTAGGAGAAATGTTTGCTACCATGTCTTGGGTTAGTTTAATTCACGCAGTATTAGCAATGGCAATCTTTGGACATGCTCTTGCATTAATGCGAGCAATTAGTGAAGAGCATGCTAGTCATAGTGAATAAATTCGACATCTAATACAACGTGTCTTACCCTCGGGGCAAACCACTTAACTTTCTCCAAGTGTAGCACTTCAACATTGTAATCTCGTTTTAATTCAATTACATATTGTTGTAAAATATTTATTGTAGATTCAATCCACTGTTCGATTTTCTCTTCTTCCACATTCATATGGATGTGCAAGGTTCCCCCTTTTTCCTTTAGACAGGCAATTGCTAATTTCCAAGCAGATTGTGAACTTGGCAATAATCCTAAATGACATCTGTCAGCAATACCTTCCAATTTGGTCATCGTAAGAGCATTGTCACCTTGATGAATAATCAATCTATCAGAAACATTATTCGCCTTAGCACCCCATTCTAGTGCAGTAATTGAATGATGATTTATTTCACAAGCATGAACCAATTCAGCATCTCCTCGTACCAGCATAGGGAGTGTGTAATAGCCAATACCAGCATAACAATCAACGATTATTTCTCCTTTCATATCCATATTTCCGATACGATGTCTCTCAGTAACATTTCCAGAAGAATACATTACCTTACAAGCATCAAAACCAAACTTTACTCCATAATCCAGTAGTTCAACCCATGAAGAATCTCCTAGTAATAACTGCGCCTGAGATGAACGAATGACATCGCCTTTGATGGATTTCTGTTTACCAATCCGCTCAACTTTTAGGGCTTCAGCAATACACTTCCATAATGATAATTGATTTTCTTCACAAATGATTGAAATCCATTTTTCACTACTAAATGCAGTTTGAGGCAATAGAATAAGGTCTCCAAGTTTTTCCCACCTTTTTGGTAATTCGGATAGTAGACCTCTCATCATCTCTTCTTTTGATCGGTGCGGTATTGTATCAACAATGTCAAGGTTTGATTGTAGCCATTGAGTAATGAATTGGTGCAATCTTGCATGTGGTTCCACCGAAGGTGGGTTTGTAATCATCTCAATATTTTCAATTCTAATATCAATTCTTTCTTCATGGATAATAATGCTAATTTCATCTTCTGTTAAAGGGCATATTTCATTAATTGGAATTGCCAATAAATCATTTTCGATTTCCCTCGGATGCTTTTCGGATTGCAGCCATTTTTTTTGCTTTAAGAAATGGTATACCGTCTCTCCGTGTCTCTTTTTGATGATAAGTGCAGGGGATAATTCCATCACTTTCTCACCTTCCATGAGCAAACCTGTGAGGGGTAACTCCTTTCAATGTCGTGGAACATAAGGAGTTCATGGCGGAGCCGGAACGGTATAGCACAAACCCCAAAAGAACAACTTCAATTCTGTTGATGGGATGTTTTTTGATTCAAATATTTGTTCCATTTGCTTCAGCAGCAGGTATGACCACATGTACCGTCAATAGTGAAACATGTGATGATTATTCTAGTGGCCATGATGAGACGGCTAACCAACAAGATTGGGTTGAAGGTGTCTATATTTTTGATTTGGAGAGCACTTCTTCACTACAGGTGCAATTAACATGGGCAATTAGAGAATTCAATAGAAGTGTGCTTGGATTTGATGACCCTACAATAAACGCAGCTTTGGCAGCGGATGGATTAGATGCACAGGATGGAGCTCCGGCAGATTTAATCCGTTCATATTTTGATGAAGAAACAGCAGGCCCAGGAACCCCTACCGTGGGACAAAAACTGAAAATCGAAGTAAATAATGCAGTTGAAGAAGCACTTCAATCCGGATTTGGTTCAGTCTCTTCGATTACGACCGATTATGTTTC
>DUCL01000262.1:4963-9410 GCA_012959845.1 Candidatus Poseidoniales archaeon | reverse complement strand
TGGCACTGCATAATGGATATCTATTCCAAGCATTGCACATGCTAACATCAAATCGTGCAACACATTATTTCCATCACCAACCCAGCAAACTTTCAAATCTTCAGTATCATCAAAGTTCTCAATTATTGTCATTAAATCAGCAGCGGCTTGACAAGGATGGTGCTTATCAGAAAGTGCATTGATTACCGGTACATCTGAATTTTTTGCTAATTCAGCAACATCTGCATGTGCAAAGCAACGATAGGTGATTCCTCCAAGGAATCGTGAAAGAACATTGGCTGTATCTGCAACCGATTCTGACTTTCCTAATTGAATATCATTTTTCAAAAGAGTCAACGGATAGCCACCTAAGCGATTAATTCCAACCTCAAATGAGACTCTTGTTCTAGTACTCGGCTTTTCGTAAATTGAGCCAATTGCTAATGTATCAAGCGGAAAGAAATTTTGTGCTACTTCGTCGCCATTTTTCCAAGCCCGCTTGAATTCAATCGCCCAACGAATAATTTTTTCAAAGTCATCTGCCACATCATCAATGGCCAATAAATGTTCTACCATGTCATATATGCAGCAAAGGAGGGCTTCTAAGTGTTATCAATTGATATATCGCTACGATAAGTACCATAACCTCTATAGAAGAGTTAACTAATCAATATTTGATTATTTCTTTCAGTTTCTTTCATCACCGATATCTGCAGCAAATCCATCACGGGCATCGCTCATTCCACCAAATAAGGCCTGAGCAAAAGTCAGCACATCTGCCAGACCATCCTCAAGTTCGGAAGAAAGAGGGGTAAGGCCAGGCAATAGTGAAAATTGTTGCATCATTCTCAATTGATTGATAGCAAATTCAGTTCTTTGTCCACCAGCTTCATCGTATAGCGCTATCTCTAAAATTTCAAGTCTTTCCGACCATTCTAGAATCTTTGCCAATTCTTCCTCGTCTAATAGGTCAGATTTAGATAAGAAATTCTTTGTTGGAATGCCCAAACGGAATTCCACAATACTAGAGAGGAGCATTTGTGAAACAAATCCTGATGGTGAACGTGATAACATCGGGTCAAACAAATATATTATTGCGGCTTGGTCTCTTCCCAACACCTCAACCATATGACTACTGGCCTCTCTAAATGCAAATAGTTCCACTTGACCTGGTGTATCTATTATCATTAATTCACCTGTCATTGAATGCAAGTTTGCTGCAACATCATCTGCCTGTGCAGCCAGTAAATCTGCGGCTAAGATTTGAGCACCATTTGGACCCAAGTCATATTCGTTCATCACTTCGCTTAAGGAGATAATATCTCGAACATCAAATTCTGCATCATAATGTAGTCTTTCAGCACCAGGATCTAGATTTACAGCGATTGTATCTATTTCTTGAAAACGCGACCAGCGTTGAAATGCAGTCACTAGTGAGGACTTGCCTGCACCAGCTGTTCCTACCACGAAAAGTACTGGAGGTGTTCCGCTATCTAGACCGACCATGTGTGCGCCTCTCGCCAACCCTACATCAACCTCTCGCAATTAATTCTTTTAATCAAAATTCAGACAAAAAGAAAAATATTTGCAAAACTATTGGGGATAATGGTTATGTGCTATTAGACGATGGAAGGTTTGCCGCTTCGGCGGATATATTGGAGGAAATGAAAATGAGCGACGAAAACCCACCTATGCCTGAGATGCCACCTATGCCACCTGCCCCTCCGATGGATGCACCTCCTGCGCCACCTGGTATGCCGGAAATGCCGCCTATGCCTGAGATGCCACCTATGCCACCTGCTCCTCCAATGGATGCACCTCCTGCGCCACCTGGTATGCCGGAAATGCCACCTGCTCCTCCAATGGATGCACCTCCTGCGCCACCGGGTATGCCGGAAATGCCACCTATGCCAGAGATGCCACCTGCTCCTCCAATGGATGCCCCTCCTGCGCCACCTGGTATGCCGGAAATGCCTCCTATGCCAGAGATGCCACCTGCGCCTCCAATGGATGCAGCTCCTGAGATGCCGCCTATGCCAGAAATGCCTCCTATGGATGCACCTCCTGCTCCACCGGGCATGCCGGAAATGCCGCCAATGCCTGATGAAGAGCCTGCTGAAGCAGAAAATTTCGATGCATTGCTAACTTCACCTGCTCCGCCAGAAATGCCGCCAATGCCTGATGCACCTGCGGATTTACTAGCACCTGCTCCACCTGCTGACTTACTAGCACCTGCTCCACCTGCTGACTTACTAGCACCTGCCCCACCTGAAGAAACGATTAGTGTCGGAGGCGAATTAGCAGGAGCAACTATTCGTTCTAGTGCTGAAGTAGACGAAGTACTTGGTGACAAACTTGTAGGTACAATTCACGAAATAGAAAAGTCAACACTTACTGCTGATGGTGAAATAGTTAAACAAACTGTAAAGGGAACTCTTACGGTTACTAATCCATCTAAGGATGATAGAATTTACGACATTGACGTAATATTGGACAGTGCAGAAGCGACTGACATCGGTGGAGACCAAGTTTCCGTTGATGAATTAGAAGCTGGAAAAGAATACAGTATGAAATACAAAGTTAATGGAAAGCGTATGCTCATTTTACGAGAGCGTTTAGACACACATCCTGCAAGAACAGAAAAGCGAACATTATCTGTTGCTACTGGAGAAGAAGGAGGGCCTATAGCCCTTGAATTAGAAGTCGAAAATGTTTCCACTGTTTCATTAAGAGATGTACAAGTAACCAGACCATTACCAAAGGAGATTTCGTTTTCAAATTCTGCTGAAGCCAGCATTGAGGATAACGTGATTTCATGGGATGTTGGAGTTCTTGCTCCTGGCGAAAAGAAATCGCTAAGCATTGAAGGACTAATTGTTGTCACAAGTACAAAAATAATCAAGGCTGGTTCTGCTTCTGCAACTTACGGTGCAGATTCAACCCTATCTTGCTTGGCATTCAAGGAATTAGACGCTTTCTGTAGAGGATTTACATATATGCGAGTTCGTGAAGATGAGAGGCCAGATAATTGGCTCTGTAAGGCAATATTTGAGAACAGATCTTCCTTTGCAGTCGATTTGGTAAAACTACAAGTTAGAATGAAGGGTAGTGATGATTTATTATTCGACATCTCAGATGTACCTGACGATGTTGCGCCAAATGGAAAGTGGGAATCGGAAGAGCGTGCAGTTATGGCACAATCTGAACCTGATTTCACCTATGACTTATCGTACACAATTTTACCACGTGCCACAAGTACTACAGAAGGTTCCATTAAATTAGAAGAGAAGAAATTCGAGGTCTTGGAAGCGGATATTGAGAAGACTTACTCAACGTCAGGACTTCGTTCTTACAGAAGCCAGAATATCAGTTCATGTTTGAAATTGACTAATACTGGTTCATCGGACATTAATTTACTACGCGTAACAGAAGACGTACCAGGACTATTCTCAGCACCTGATGTTTCAGCACTTAGAATAAAAGTGAACGGAAAGGAAATGGATGATGACCAGTACAAAGCTGAAGTTTCTGCGGGAATTACTTTGGAGAAGGAGCACCGTTCACCAGATGGCGATGGTCACACATTGACAATGACAATTGGAACGAATGCACCTGTAGGCCTAGTGCCTGGCAAGAGTATCACCATAGAATATGATTTGAATGCTCCAGACCCAACTCCTCAAAACACTCGAGTTGACGCTCCTGCGAGAATAGAATTTGGTTCTGAAGTACATGGACCGCCGAGCATCAAGGTAATTCACCACCGTAGAAATTTCGCTGCTGGAAAGCAAGCGATACCTCTTGGAGGCAATGGAAGATACGAAGTTCTAATTCTGTTTGAGAATAATGGAGATACTGCTCTGCAAGATGTGTATATCAATGATGTACTACCTAGCAACTTCGAAATAAAGGACTGGCATGTTAGAGGCGCTGGAGGAAAGAAGAGAGATGATGTTGAAATGTCCACTGATTCACAAGATGATGGAACTCACATCACTTGGCATATACCAGTTGTTGGAAAGGGTGAGAGATTAGATGTTTCATTCGAAATTCTTGGAAAGGGTGAAATCGATGCTGAAGCACTAAACAGATTCCATGGCGCTCATTTCGGCGATGAAGTTGAAACTGAAGATGTTGCTGAAGTTGAACAACCTGAGGAAGAAGTTGCGGAAGAAGCCGCTGATGATTATCCAGATATGAATTGGAGAGAGGATGTTCTCCTTCGCGTTATGAAATCACATGGAATAGAAGATCGTGCTGGTTTCCTATCCCATGCAATGGCATTTGATTCTGATGATAATGGCTACCTAAAGAAGGCCGAGTTAGAAAATGCAGCAATTGCATGGAACTCTGAAGAAGAGGCAGCTGAGGAAGAAGCAACTGAGGAAGCCGCCGAAGAAGCAGCCCCTGAAGAAGAGGTAGTTGAGGAAGTCGCCGAAGAAGCAGCCCCTGAAGAAGAGGTAGTTGA
>DUCL01000262.1:0-4882 GCA_012959845.1 Candidatus Poseidoniales archaeon | reverse complement strand
AATCATGTGCTATTTGCTCTACTGAGAATGAGGCCGATTCAGCAACATGCACTGCATGTGGATTTACATTCTAAGTAAATATCCAGCATTCTTGAATTAGAAATGACCCTTGAGTGAGTTCTCTATAGATTTTAAAGTGGTAATTGCCACAGAGGCCACTCAGTATTATTTGATGATGAACTTACCATTACTATCACTTGGCGACCAATTGAAGATAATACATCTGTCAGTGGTCGAGAAGTACTTGGAGGAATCACTCCATCTCTAAGATCTACAACTAACCAAGCATTCGGATATTGTTCGCACCATGCATCCAATTCTGCCTCAATACCTTGTGGTGGAACTCCTTGGCGAACACTTGCGATGAATTCCCAACCTTGTTTACAACGTCTTTCAGAATCGGTCCAAATAAATATTTTAGGATTGGTTGAAAGTTTATCAAGTTGCTCAATCAATTCTGTTTCTGTTGCACAGACCGGCTGATTTGGCATTGGCATTGGAAGAGAATTATGCCACAATTCATCCACATGCATTGGTTCAGTTCGGCGCATTCTATTCCCTCGTGTCAATACCTCTAACTCCACCCATAAAAGCCCTATCACCTCGCGTATTAGCGAATAGTTGGCTTATGTCAATTGCCCGAATATTTCTCAATTTATGCCATAAGCAATGCTAACCTTCATGCCCCTTATGCTACGCCCTTCAATTATGTCAGGTAATTCTGGGCCTCCACCACCTTCTCCTCCAGGTGGATCAATGGGTATGATGTTAATCATTATGATTCTAATGACTATGTTGATATTAAATCCTGGAATTAGAAATTCATTAGGAGATATTGCTGACCCAATTCTTTCTCCAATACTACCTGAACAATCATACTTCGTGTTAACTGTACTAATCCTCGGTACATTTTCCATGACAATAAATACTGTACTTCGTAATTTCTTCATGGACCCAATGGCTCAAGCCCATATCGGACACCGACAAGGTCAAGTTCGAAAAATGATGAATGATGCTAGAATGTCCCGTGACCCAATCTTACAAGAGAAGTCAACTATTCTGCAACAGCAAATGATGCCTGAGCAAATGAAAATACAGATGGGTGCTATGAAACCGATGATGTTTACAATGGTTTTCATTATTGGTATTTTTGCTTGGTTAACCTCTTCGGTAGAACAATTTAGAGTTGATTATGTTTCATTGCCTTGGACACCCGAATGGAATTTATTGGGCGATAAATTTCTATTCTTCCCTGCATGGATTTGCACATATATTTGCATGAGTGCTCCTTTTGGAAGAATTGTGGACCGCCATATCAAATTATTTAGATATAGAAACCATCCACTAATTTCTGCTGGAGAGATGATAAAAGAGCCATTATTGCACTTGGTTGCGGTTAAGCCTAGTGAAAAATCTGAACAGGCAAAAAGAAGACAACGTTCACAGCGCAAGAGTGGACCAAAAAAGCAAGCAAATATTAAATCTGCTTCGGCAAAGAATCAAGGGGATAAATCTTCCGAATATAGTAGCAAAAAAATGGAATGCCCAGATTGTGGAAGCACTGCTTTCACAAATGATGGTCCAAGAACAAAAAGATGTAATGTCTGCCTAACTGAGTGGGTGTGAGTAATGGTCAAAATTACCGTATCTGGGCATCCAGGAAGCGGTACAAGCACCCTAGTTAACAAACTGGTGCAATCCAATAGTTGGACCTCATTAAACGGAGGCGATGTTTTTCGCTCAGAGGCAAAGAATCGTGGAATGTCACTTGCAGATTTTGGCGAATTGTGTAAAAGTGACTTGCAAGTGGACAAAGAATTGGATAATTTACTGAAGGAAAAAATGTCTGGTGATAATTCTATTGACATTGTAGAATCGAGATTGGCAGGTTGGTGGGCATACCTATTGGATATTGATTGTGTTAGACTTTGGATTGATGTCAGCGATGAAGAAAGAGCTCAAAGAGTGGTTGCTAGAGAGGGTGGAACGGTCTCTCAAGCGCTAGAGGCAAATGCCAAACGTTCTGCTATAGATGCTGCCCGTTTTTCACAACTTTACGATATTCTACCTCAAGACCTAGAGGCATACACCCATGTAGTGGATGCAGGTGAGATGAGCATTGACGAAGTGTTTTCTGCCGTCACTGTTATTTTGGAGGACTTTAATTGAATAGAATAATACTCGATTCCGAAGCAAAAACCGACGCTGATATCGGAAAAATCCCTGACATGCGTTCGGTTGAGGAAAGGCTCAATTCTGGCTTTATTCTTCTTGACAAACCTGCAGGCCCTTCCTCGCACCAAGTTGCTTCTTGGGCAAGAGATTTGTTTGAATTAGAGCGCTTAGGCCATGGTGGAACATTGGATCCATTTGCAACAGGTGTTTTGCCATTGATGGCTGGAAAATCTATGAAACTTACCAAGAAAATATTGACCCACAATAAGACATACATCTGTGTATTCCGCTTTGCATCAGAACCAGATGCTGACACCTTGGATGAAGTAATAACAAAAATGACTGGAAGAATATTCAATGTCCCTCCTGAAATTTCTGCAGTAAAGATACAGGTGCGAAGTCGTCGTATCTTCAAATTTGAAAAATTGGATTCCAAGAATAGCCAGATGGTTGCAAGAATTGAGTGTGAGGCTGGTACTTACATTCGAACAATGGCTCGTGACATGGGGCTATTATTGGGTATGAAAGTAGAATTAAAGGAATTAAGAAGAGAAACTTCAGGCGTTTTTACTCTAGATGATTGTGTAACTTTGCAACAACTGGCCGATGCATATTGGCTGTGGAAGGAGTTAGACCAACCTGAAGCATTGCTAAGAATAATTCACCCAATAGAAAAATTACTTCTCGATTATCCTAGTGCAACAGTAAAAGATAGTGCTGCTGCTGCAATCTCACACGGTGCGCCATTATTGCGCCCAGGAATAGTTAGCATTGATTCCTCCATTAGCGAAGGCAGAGATATTGTCATCAACACAATGAAGGGTGAAACTGTTGGCCTAGTCAAATTGAATGTTGCAAGTGATTCTGTAAAGGAAATGGAAAGCGGAGAAATAGCAAGACCTAATATGGTACTTCTAGACCAAGATTTGTATCCAAGACGTTGGAAAAAATCTGAGTGAACATACACTTATTAGTTATCCAAAAATGGATAAATAATCAATCGATGTAGATTCAAGCTTCAAAATATTCTTCATAAATATATTCATCTGTTTCAATACGAACTTTTAGTTCAGACATTATGGTTCACAACCTACTTTGTCACCTATGGTGAACGGCCCCCCAGCCTCAAAGCAAATTGGTCTGACACGGTCTGCCTATCAAGTTTGAGGGTGATTATTGCGTTATACGACAAATGCTAGTTGAAATCAATAGTATTTCTAATAATCACAATTTACTCTATTTTTCTTATTTTTGAAGGTGAAAATAGCGCAAATAATCCAATTATTGCAATTAGTGATGCAATCGTTAGAGTCGTCATTGCCGTTGAGGAAAGTTCCAAACCACTACTTACAGGCTGTTCTTTTATCGCAGCGTCAATAGTAACAACAACTTCTGCTTCGTTATTACTTTCATCCACTTCATCAATCTCCAATCCTCTATCGACTACAGCCGTTATTACTACTACTCCATCTCCTTCAGGAACAATCCAATCACAGGTAACAACACCTAATTCACCCGGTTGAAGGAATGAGATTGGTTGGGGAATTGATATTAAAATATTATCAGCATCACATCGGACGGAAATCAAATTGGCATTTGTACGTCCATTATTTCTCACATATACTCGGATACCGATGTGATCTCCTTCTCTAATAATGTCATCACCAATATCAATTGATTCAATCGTTAAATCAGGTAGTGCCAATACTTCCAAATCAAGCACTCTCTCTGAACAGGAATTTGTGTCACAAACAGAAATTAGAACTGAGTGATAGCCAGGATTTGGCGCAGTAATTTCAATCAGGCCTAGTTCTAAGTTGATTATTGCCCAACTGCGATTTGAAAAGGCAGTCAATGATGAAGAATCAATATCATAGTACAAAAATTCAACTTCGGTCAAGTAGTCATGTTCTACCGGTACCAAAGAAGGGAATTCGTTAACCACTGGTGCATCATCAACCGATTCCACAATTACCGTGAAAGTTTCACTCCAAATATTCCCTGCTGAATCACTAACGGTAGTAGTAACAACCGCCTGACCTGATTGTTCAGTTACCAGTGATAACCTGATATCTCCGTTGGTAATATCAACTGTAATAATATCAGGATTTGTGTTTACAAGGGAAATTTGTAAATCATCCAATGAGGTTCTATCATCAGTGCAACGATTTGTAAATGGCAAAATAATTCCACTTCCATCTTCGATCAATGTTTGGTCTCCCACAGCAATACAAACTGGGTCTTCATCCCACTCTAACTCGTATCCACCAGTAATATCAACCGAACTAATTTCAACAATTGTTGTGCTTTTGTCGCCATCTGAATCCCAATTAAACCAAGACTTAATTTCAACATCAATCGATGTTTGTCCTGCTGATAAATACTTGCCAATAGGGAAGCTTAACGAAAACGTACCCAGTGCTATTGCTTCATTAGAAATAACTTCACCTCCAACATATATCATCCATCTTGTATATTGAGTGTTAAATCCATCTACATCGCCAATAATCTGCCCTGTAATGCTAATTCTGGGGTCATTGATATCAATTGATACAGAAGTAATACACGCTGTTATCGTGCTCAACTTTACTTTGATGAAGGCAATATCCGGAAGTAAAATATTTTCATTAATCACTGTGAAATTTGTGAAAACAGTTCCATCGCTAGAAGATGCATATTCAAGAACAACATCGTTCAATGATTCATT
>DUCL01000261.1 GCA_012959845.1 Candidatus Poseidoniales archaeon | reverse complement strand
TTGACGCAACAATGTGCCTGCTCTAACCAAGGAAGATTGGGATGAGGCATATGTATTCGGCACCTACATCGATGGTTGGATAACTGATGGTGATGGCACTGAACCAATTTCCAACAGCAAATTAGATATGTTGAGAGAGTATATTGAACGCTCGGGTTTGTTTGAAATCCTAAAAAATTATACTCTTTTCGAAGAAGATGACATTGTTAAATTGTTGGGTATAATATATGACAAATCTGAAACAACTGATTTCGAATGGCGTTCAATTTCAAGAGTTATTTACTACGAATATATGAACCCGAAGCCATCAGGTATAATCTTGGAAGAGTTATCTTTGTAATGTATTCAGAATATGTCTACATTAATCAATGGGTATGCGCATTGACTACCGATACAACAGATGGGTGTTGGATGGGGGTCGTTCCAACAACTATCGGGGTTAGAACAATGTGGCCGAATATTTCGTAACAAAATCATCCCAGAGCGTTTCGGATTGTTTTCTCCAATCACTTTTTATCCAATTTGGCTCCAATTGATTTGTATTAATATCCAAACTTCGATCCGGCTCGATTCCAATTATAAGTAATGGGCAATTCACCGAACTGCTTGCTGCTGTGACAATGTTCTTCACCTTCTCAAACGAATAACACCCTTCTATTTCTGGTGCAATTGAATCACATGGCAGGATGAAAATCCCGGCATCATATGTATCGAATGCGATGACAAGATTGAATTTGAACAAATCACGCCATGCAGAAGCGATATTACCAAACTCTACTTCTCCAAAGACTTTGATTCCATTGTTTAGCGAGGTAGTGAAGTCACCTTTCTGATCTAGATTAGTTCCTCGTTTTTTGGGGACAATTCTAGTATCCTTGATATCCCAACCAATTGATACTAGACCATGCCTAATCATTGCGTTCAATATCTTCTGATTCATCGGATATTTAGGGTTCACAGCACCTGTGGTCATAGGCATTTTGAGATTTGAGCAAAAGTCAATGAGATTTGTGACCTTTGATTCTCCCTTGAAATAAAATGCAGCTTTATTTGCATAGTGAGTCTTAACGCCCATGACTTGCCCACATCATTGGCATTAATTACATATCCTACAACCAATAGATTGAGGGAATTTGGAAGGGTTCATCCAATCTACCCATCCAATTGAAAGAACCTGTTGGAAGGGGTTGCAGTGGGCCAGTCGGAACGCTAGTGTCTAAACCGACCTACTGAACACCCTTTTTTTCCTTTCTCTGTCTATTTTTGTGCTCACAAGCATTTCTGGATTAATATTGATACTTCCCAATTCAGACGAAAACCCTCCTGGATTACTTTGATGACCTATCTATCGTAGGTAGACTCATGAAGCCGCTGAATGTGGATGGATGGATGAATTTTGATAGCTCTGCAAATGATAATCGATCTTGGGACGTGATGATGCATAAGGTCGCCTCTTTCCATTCAAAGTATAATTTTGAAAACGTGTTCTTCCACATTAGAACCCGTGACCTCGTTGCATTCGCTCTGATCCTTCTCATGTTGGGAATGAGCGCTTCTTTCGGAATCGCCTCACAGGATGAACGGAAATCTACCTCTTTGGAAGATGAAACTCCACTT
>DUCL01000260.1 GCA_012959845.1 Candidatus Poseidoniales archaeon | reverse complement strand
CGGTAGATATACCATAATAGTTCACCCCTAATAAACTTCCCCTCAAATGTTCATTTTCCGGAAATAATAGTGTCTGTGCGGGCGTAGGGCTACTTTTACCGCTCGCATACGCGTGACATACTATAAGGGAAAAATTAACAATTTGCAATTCTAAACCACACCTAATATTTCTGCGGCGGGTACATATTGAAATACGATTATTGAATCGGAAATAATATGGAAGAAGATTATTCAGAGTACTGGTTACAACCAGGAGATATTTCTTCGCTGAAAAATCACTGCAAAGAAGTTCTTCGCTGAAAAAATCACTGCAATATTCACTAAGTGTTGCCAGCCAAAGCGTTTCTGCTCAATACGGAAATTCAATTCCGTATTATTTCTGTGATTCGCCGGATAATGAATCGTAAAATTGGGAATGTGGAAAGATATGTCAAAATGTGCTTATTCTGTACTTTGATGCAGTATTGACGCAGATTGGACAACTATTAAGTGGGACGATGTTGATAGGGCTTTACATGGTAAGCAACCCAAACACAACAATAGCAGCGGATGAAAGTGAACAGCAATCAAGAGATTTAGAAAACTCTTCACTTTGCTCTGCATACATGCGTGTACTATCTCAAACAAGTGTAAGGGCTGACTTCATGAGAGTCAGTAAACGACACTCTGAGTTGTTAGAAAGTTTAGGTCATGGTGCCTCGCGAATCAGTATCAAATAATCCCAACAAGAGCCCCTCTCTTCGTCATGATTTATTCATGCCAACTCTCCGTCGTGTCGGAGGGAGGTGGCCACACTGTTGAGGAGATTATCTTCCGCCAGCGTTGTCGATAAGTGGACCTGCAGCCCACAAGATTCTGCCATCTAATTCATTGCTTGTGCGACTAACTTCGTATCTATCGCGCAGACTGAATTTACGATTCAAGTCGCCGAAATCTTTGCCTCCATCCAATGTTCGGAAATTCATATTTGTTCGTAGAAACATTTGCAATGGAGGGAAAAAGTCTCCACCGATTCTACGAATGATTGATTTCATAATATTATCTTCTTGGATTAGGAATAATTCTTGACCTGCTGGGTCAGTAACCATCCAAGTTCTCTGTAAAATTCCTGCCCAAAACTTCCTCTTAAAAGTACAAATATGTTCACCATTGCTTGAATCAAATAAATCAAAAGTTCCCCAAGCATCAACCCAATTGCGTTGTTTAATCTGTAGCAATTCTGCTGTTTTTGTTTCATCGGTATAAAATGTTAGATCACTAGCAGCAAACGGCCAGTTAAATCCTCGATGACAAAAACCGGCTGGAGCTTCATTACCTGGCAAATAAATATCATACTGTTGGCCCCATTTAAAGAGGGAACGTAATCTTTGTTTGACCTCTAAACTATCTGTTGTTTCAAATTGTGGATTCTTTGCTGCAACTTGTAGATTATTTGCGGTCATGATTACAACTAATTGGCAGCACTATATCAATATATTACCGGTAATTATGACCTGAAATCTGCACAATAAAGATGTATAGCGGACTGCAGCGCTACATGATGGACATTGCATGGGAGGCCTTGCTCGCAGCTGGAACTGTGTTTGCATTAGGTGCAATCTCACCTGGACCAAGTCTAATCGTAG
>DUCL01000259.1 GCA_012959845.1 Candidatus Poseidoniales archaeon | reverse complement strand
TGTACTGGGGGACTGAACACCCATTGTACTCCCCCATAATGTCTTGAGGGGTTTGGAAGAACCCTTGCGATTTCACGGGAATGATATGTCGGTTGTCTGTATGAGCCCCTACTTGCGTTGTATTATCTTCTAACGAAGCATCACTTTTTCTCTTGTATTCTCTCTTCCTCAACAGCATCAGCAATCTTGCCAGCGGTACGAAGAGCCTTCTTTTTCAAACCATCGAAGTTAAGCAATATGATCCCACCAACCGTCGAGAAAACGCCTCCAATTATTGTGAAAATACCTCCAATGTAGAGTCCAACTCTAGGTTCGTCCTCATCAAAGGTTGCAAATCCAGTTTGTACCATGATAATCCCAGCAATGAGTACAAGTATACCAAATATTATCAATGCGAATGATATGATTTTTTTCTTCGTGGCTTTGGTCATAATCTCTCCCTATTCTTCCCAATAGTGCTTACATCAAATACTAATGCCTAAAATTACCCCTTGCAATACCCTCTGTATAGGCATTCCACGAGTTGGTACCCATCAATATGGATACATGAATACTGCATTGCTTTATTGTGAAAAGAATTGATCGGATTCAATCCAACATCATCGTACCTGGGCTTGGATCCATTGCCAAAACCGCTATGAGAAGAACCCATCCTGTTAGCATCGATATTCTGAAAAGTGTAGTTTGAAAATCGGCGAATTTATTATGTCTTAAAATCACAATAATATTGAGAACGGACATCAAACCAGCAGCCATTAAGAACCATGCTTCATCCATGGGATTGGCTAAGGCAAAGCAAGCAAACCAAAGCAGAGTCATTTGAATAGAGGTTCTAGTTGTAGCAGTTTCACCGAATTTTGAAGGGAATGAATGAATGCCATTTTCTTTATCACTTTCAATATCCATTCTAGCATAATTAATGTCAAAGGCAGCAATCCAAAACATTACTCCTAGAGAAATAAAGAAGATAGTTGGATACCATAGTAAGTCGGTGAATCCATCGTGCATACCAGTGATTGCTGCCCATCCATGTACATCACCTGCAACGGCAACCCATGCACCTGCAGGGGCTAATCCAAGGCAAAGTCCTAACCAAATATGACAAAGCCAAGTGTATCTCTTCATGTATGGATAGATGACAAAGACGAGTACAGGTAACCAACACATCATCAGTGCTACATGATTGAGTTGCCAGGCAGAGAATACCAGCATTATGAGGAAAATTGCACACAGGGTCCAAGCTGTATTCATCGTCATTGAACCCGATGCAAGATGTCTTTCTGCAGTACGTGGGTTTTCTGCATCAATGTCTTTATCGATGATACGATTCAATGCCATGGCTAAACCTCGAGCACCGATTGCTGCGATTAGAATCCAGACCAAATCGATATTAAGCCATCCATTTTGGGTGGCGGGAAGGTCGTGCATGAATTGATTATATGCAAGGATGTATCCAATTAATACAAACGGTAAGGAGAACAGGGTGTGTTCAATTTTGACAAAACTTGCTACTTGTTTAAGATCCATTTACTCAGCCCCATTTGATTTTACTGAATCATGGAAAGTCAGATGCTGTGGCCAATGATAGTTTGACAATTCAGGATGTGAAGCAACCTTCTCTAATGTTTC
>DUCL01000258.1 GCA_012959845.1 Candidatus Poseidoniales archaeon | reverse complement strand
AACAATTCATGCATCGTATCCCAAGTTGACCACATCTTTCGACCATTGATTCCTTTCAAATGTAAATATCTGAATACCAATTCATTCATTGGAATTTCAGGTGTTGGGTTACCGTATACTGAGAGCACATTGACATATCCTCCCATCCTTGTAGATCTAATGGTATTGGCCAGAGCTTTAGGTGAGCCAGAAAATTCACATGAATTATCCACACCTCTACCATCGGTTGCCAAAAGAATTTCAGCAACGATATCATGTTCTTTCCCAAGAACCATGTCAGCACCTAATTTCTCTGCTATTTTCATGCGATATTGGTTATCCCAATCAATAGCAATCACTTTCTTTGCTCCCATCGCTTTGGCTGCATTAACTGCAAATAATCCAATTGGGCCTAGGCCATGTATTGCTATAGTTGCACCTTTGATTGGACCACCTGTCAATGTGTGAATTGCATTACCCAATGGGTCCTGTATTGACGCAAATTTGGAGTCTATTCCTTCGGGAATCGTTCTTGCATTGACACTGGGGGCGGAAAAATATGGTGCAAACGCCCCATTAACTTCAACACCAAATATTGTTCCATTTTCACAAATATGAGCATTTCCTTCATTACAACGCGGACAATTCCAACATGCAAAATGGCATTCTATTGCAACGGTTTCTCCAATTCTAGATTCGGAAACTCCATCGCCTACTGCTACAATTTTACCACATGTTTCATGGCCTGTTATGGTTCCAAGTGGTACATTTTCTCTACTCCATTGGTCCCATTTCCAGATATGGATGTCAGTTCCACAAATTGATGTTGCTAGAGTTTGGACAAGGACTTCATTTTCCTCTAGTGAAGGGACGGGATGTTGTGAAAGAGAAAAACCGCCCCGTTCATCAGCGGTTTTTGTCCATGCCATCATCGTTGTTGGAATGATACTCATCGCGCTCCCCTATAATCAACTTGCAGACGCCACCTTTTGATTATTGGCTTAGTCTATGTCAATTCTCAAAATATTGATTATTTTGCAATATTGTGAATTGGGATGTTTACGGGTATGTTGATTAAGGAGGCGCGACAGCCTAAAAGCCCGTTGATGTCAATGAAGTACGTCGTGGTCAGCGGAGGTGTCCTTTCCGGATTAGGTAAGGGAGTTACTGCCAGTAGCATAGGAGTTTTGCTCAAATCCGCTGGACTGCGAGTCACTTCTATCAAAATTGATCCATATCTAAACAGCGATGCTGGAACAATGTCTCCGTTTGAACATGGGGAAGTTTTCGTTCTTGATGATGGTGGCGAAGCAGATTTAGACCTCGGCAATTATGAGCGATTTTTAGATATCAACTTAGCCAAGGACAATAATTTGACTACAGGAAAAGTATATTCCAAAGTAATTGAAGCTGAAAGGCGTGGTGATTATTTAGGAAAAACAGTGCAAGTTATTCCACATATTACCGATGCGGTAATGGAATGGATTGAGGAAGTTGCGAGTCAGCCAGCGGATGGCACAGATCTAGTTCCAGATGCCTGTATCATCGAATTAGGAGGCACTGTTGGCGATATTGAATCTGCTCCTTATATTGAGGCATTAAGACAATTCCAATTTAGAGTCGGTAGAGAAAACGTTACTTTCGTCCATGTATC
>DUCL01000257.1:7236-9577 GCA_012959845.1 Candidatus Poseidoniales archaeon | reverse complement strand
CAGGCAAATACTGCTTACGAAGCGGGTGCAATCTATTTGCAAGATCAATTACAATCGTTTGGATTAGATGTTGTAACCCAGCGCTATTCCTTCAGTGATATCTTTGAAAATCAAAATCCTGAAGCGTACAATATTTGTGGCTTTAGATATGGTAGCGAATTCCCTGATGAATGGATGGTCTTTGGTGCGCACTTTGATATCGCCCCTCCTGCAAACGCCCTACTGATAGACCCGCATACAACTGGTCAGAGAACATATGGAACTCGTGTAGGGGCATATGACAATACTGCTGGCACGAGTATGGTGCTAACGGTTGCTGAGGCAATGGCCAATTATGATACTCGTAGAACAATGGTATTCTGCCTTTGGTCTGGAGAAGAAGGTGGTAAAAGAGGTAGTGATTATTGGACTGATTACTATGTTAAGGAAGATAACCCCGATGTTGTAGTTACAAATTATGTCAATCTCGATATGGCTGGAGTTAACTGGCCTGGTGGTGGTGGCGCACCACACTCTGACCCCAACCCTGCTGTTGACCCAGATGGATATCCTAAAGATGAGGAAGTTTGGCCGATGCGCGTCTATATTGGACCTTCAGACGACCATACACAATTGATGCAGCCAGAGATGGTCGGCCTTGCTATGTGGATTGGTTCCGATGCTATTGGGGTGGAGCAACAACAATCTGTTTTAGTCGGTACTGATTTTGAGGCTGATACGTGGAAGGTTGACGATTGGTTGGCGCGTGGCCGGCCTGAAATTATCGTCTATGAAGATTCAACTGCTCGTAGTGACCATGCTTCTTTCCAAGACAACCTTGGAACTGTCACTATGGGATTCGGTGGTTTAGTAGATGGATATTGGTGTTATCATCAAACCTGTGACACCCTGAACGAGATGGAGGAATGGATGGATACCACTGGCAAGGATTATGGAGAAGAGCAGGGTGGAGTTTCTAATTTAGTAGATAGTCTCGATGTTATTGTTTGGTGGGCAACATATTCTTTCTTCCACTTAGACCAAGACCCCGTGGTTAATTCTTATCTAGATTAAAAGTAACCTGCAATGTTTTGCAGTAGTGCTGACGGGCCCCAAACGCCCATAAATATGCCAATCACAGGTAATGCAAAAATTGCCAATACGAAATAGAATACTGATTCATTCCAATCCTTTACCTTTAATCCATCAAGTGGACCAAATGGAAGCATGTTGAATAATCCCAAGAATAGATTCGCTCCCAGCCAATAATATCCAATATCAAAAACCATCGATTGCCAAATCAACGACCCATTAACAAGGTAGTCCGAGTTGGCATATTCGGCAGCACCAGTCAGACCAATTACTGCACCCCATAGGGGAACTCCGATGATGAAGAGTGACAAATTTACTAACGGTCCTGCGACCGCAATGTGACCATTTTGTCTCCGCGTTACTAGGCCAGCGACCATTACTGCTCCTGGCGCCATGAAGACTATTCCAAGTAGCGCCGCCACCAATACTCCGTTTCTCAAACCCCTCGGGTCTGCCCTAAACTCTGCCCAACAACCATTCTTTTTGGCGATGATCTTGTGACCTATTTCGTGTAATAAAAAGGCCGGCCCTATCGCAATGAACATTACTGGCATGGCCAAAAGAATGCCGAGAACCCACGATGCAATTCCGACATTATTAATTGAAAATATTCCACCAACTTGCATCAAACCCAATGCTAAGGTGAAGGCGCCCATTGCGAAAGCGAGGTGTTCCTTTTCTGTTTTACTAAAATGCCAAATTCTACCATCGTGCATAGTTGCTGGCTGTTGTTGAAAACCACCTAATAATTGGCTGAACATTCCACTAAGTTGTTGTGGATTGGTTTGAAAATGAATTGTTCCATCGCTAGATTGGCGCTGGTGAATTCGGTGTATCTTTCCTTTTTGTGGACGTGAAAATGGGTCGTCGTCTACCAAATCCGCTCGGCCGTCACGTGTGCCCATAACTGCGAAGTATTGCCGCTGTGCTTTGAAGCCTCTCATCATAGGGTTGATGGGGGATTATCAACTCGCTTGTTTGGAGAGCGCCTATGTCAATGCCAAGACGTGCTATGAAGGAGTTGGGTCTTCAAGCCTGCTGTCTTCGTTGTGACGAGGGGGATATTGTTGGTTCGCAGCGCTGTAGAGACTGTATTTCTCACCATCGAAACGTGCGGGAGATAATCGCAGCCGCACCCCCTGAAGACCAATTATTTCAGTTTGCCAAAGAAATGGTAGCGATGGCAGCATCACCACATAGGCACGACCATGATGAGTTTCATGGCCCCGTTCTCATCGAACAGCAACGCCTTGCAGCAGCGCTTACAACC
>DUCL01000257.1:0-7170 GCA_012959845.1 Candidatus Poseidoniales archaeon | reverse complement strand
AAATACTGAAAAACCCAACCTCATTAGAGATGTTGCAAATCAAAACCCTTGGAAGGATTCAGCCCCTGAAGCAGGCGCTGCAACCAAAGCTGGAATGGATGCTTGGAGTGATGAGGTGGCTGAAGCGAGTATTGAAAATCATGGGGCGAGAACAATTCCAAGCAAGCCCATTGCTAAAGTGGATAGAAGTGACCGGGTTGGAGAGGATTTGCAACTAACAGATCGCCTCCATGCCGCAGTTGATGCACAAAATGTACCGAAAGAAATAGCCGAAGAAGTGGAACTGCTTGGCTTTGAAACTCGACAAAGGGCTAGAAAGGATTTGAAGGATGTTATTTCTGGTTTGGATGAAATATTAGAGGATGATTTGGATATTTGATTTTCCATTTGTTGTTTGCTGTTTTTCATTTAAATACCTTTTAAAAGCCATTAATTATAATTGTCTTTCCAGCGCCCAATGGGTCTTTCCGATTCGTTTTAACTCTCATTGCTATCAACGGATTTCACTAGCGGGTTCAAAGGTTATTTCGCCCTCTCCAAGTGTATATGATATTCTCTGGGTTCCCTTTCCTTTGGATTTCTTGCCGATTATTTCTATGTGTCCAATCTCACCTAATTGCTTGACGTGGGTTCCTGCACAAGGGCATAAATCAAGTGAGTCGCCAATTTTTACAACTCTTAAATTGCTAACTGAGGCTGGTAATAAATCCATATTTGTCCGCTCTGGCGGCATCAACGCATTGATTTCGGCCCTGGTCATTTCTTCGTCTGTAACTGAGTGGTTTGCATCGATTAGTTCGTTGGTTAATTGGGTTAGTTGTTGAAGCATTTCTTCATCGAATTTGATCGGATTGAAATCTATTCTTGATCTCTCGGTGTGAATTTGGTTGCCTACTGTTCTAGCCTCGTTAAAATTCTCATATACAACGCCACTAACCAAATGTTGTGCTGTGTGCATACGCATGTGCTCATATCGTCTTTGCCAATCTATTTTTCCAGTTATTTCATCTCCAACTTCGAGTTGGTGGCCTGGTTGTAAATGGTGATAGATGTCTTCTCGTCCTCTAACCTCGTTAACTTTCAATGTTCCATTGGGCCCGTCTATTGTTCCAGTATCCCAATTTTGCCCGCCGCCCAATGGATAGAATAGTGTTCTATCGAGGGCAATTTTGTCCTCTTCTACAATTGTTACTTGGGCTGAAAAGGTGGTGAAGTACCCAGCCTCTATGCTTTGGAGAAATAATTTATCGCTGCCCATGGCGATGCCATGTGGTGATAATTGATGATGTTTATTCTTTATTGATGCGAAAAGTCTTCCACTAAATTGGCATTGGCTTCAAGGGTTGTGTCAATGACTATCGAGGGGGTTTTCCAGGCGTTTTTCAGGGCCCGAGTAGAAGACCACAGGGCGGAAAGAAAACCAATTTCTTCATACTCCCAGCCACGTTCTTCAGCATATTCTTTGACGATTGGGGATGCTTTTGGTAAATTAAAATGCGATAGGGCCGGAAGAAGATGGTGTTCTATTTGGTAATCTAATCCGACGAAGAAGAAGGAGCCGATTCGTCCAAACTTTATTCGGCGTGCGGTTTCGATTTGAAGGCGCCAATTTTTGTCGTATTCTGCCACGATTGGTCTTCCTGCGTGGCCGACGAGGAAAATTCCCGTCAATATTGTTCCAACAAGTGCCCAAAGAAGAACGTAAAATCCCAATACAGTTTGCCATGGCATTCCCAGTTGAATTGGTAAAATTAACCACAAATAGAAATGGAGAAGAATCAAGCCGGTGTCAGCAAACCAAATTTTTGAAAACCTCTGATTCTTTTTTGAAGTAAATGGGTGTTTGATGAGAAACCAAATCCCATCCCAACGAAGAAGGTGTCCTACTAGAAGTGATATTGGCCAAAAGACCCACGCTTGAAGATATCTCTGAAATATTTTTCTAATCGGGCCACTAGCCTCATATTCTTCTTTGGTAAATGTAATAGGCCATGCATAAATGTCCGGATCTTTGTCTATTACATTGGGGTTAGCATGGTGTTTGATGTTGTGTTTGACGCGCCAATATTCCATTGACATACCAGCAAAAAGTGGGAATACTAGTCCGGCTAAACTTACGTTGCCCCACTTTGAATTACAGGCTGAAGAATGGACGCCTTCGTGGGCGGTCATCGCCAGTGTGGTTGCAAATAATGCTGTTATCGGTAAAAGGATTAATCCTTGTATTAGTGTTAGTTGAGAATGGAAATAAATTAATCCCCCTACAATAGCAAAAAGGCAAATCACCTTTGTCCAAGATTTGGCTGCAGATTTGGATAATAATCCTTCTTCGTGTAGTTTTCGGCGTAGGTCCGCCATTGGGTGTTCTGCCATCTGCAACCAGCTCAATGAGGAATCCTCACTAGTTTGGCCGAAACAGTGGGGGTTTTCAAGATAGTGGGGGGTTTGGTTAGCGTTAATGGTGGTTAATTGACTGGAAAAGGTATTCGGCGTGTGTAATGCTGTTATCGATACTCATATCATTAATGGGTTTAGGTGATGTGTTTTTCATTATTTCAATCCAACCTGAAGGGGGAGTCCATGACGGTTTTTCTTCATACCATAATTCACATAAGCCATCATTTCGTATTAATTGTAAAATCGGCTCGGTTGGATTATTTTGGCAATCTTTAGAAAGTGCAATTCCCCCAAAATGTTGAATTTTTTTTCTTGGGTTTGTTGGGGAGGAAGATTTGGTGTGGTTATGTTGTAAATTACCTGGGGCTATTGCAGAAAATTCTGTTAAATCAAATAAATTATCACAATATATTTCTCCTTCTCCACCACTATTTCCACCAATATACTGAACGGTTATGTTTGCATCCGATCGGATGACATTAGTAACTCTGCATCTTAACAAAATATTTACTCCAGATTGTGCAGCTTTTATTGTTAGCAATTTGAATAACCACTCACCACTAATCGCAAAGCCATTAGTATTTTGAAAAACATTCAGTTGTTTGATTTCATCTTCACTTAGATATTTCTCTAAAACCTCTAAGTTTTCAACCCAGCCTGGTATTGTACAGGGAAAACCAATTTCTGGGTGGATGTCAATGAGTGTTACATTATGCTGTTTAGCAGATAATATTGAAAGAATTAGCCCTTCAATACTGCCTCCAAGGATTACAATATTAGTCAATTACTTTCACCCCGTTGGGTTTTATGCTTAGGGCAAAAACGGGGCATGAAGGGATGCATAATTCACAATGTGTACATTTTTCTTCTTCAACGATGACGAGTCTGTCTTTTAATTCGATGATGTTTATAGGACATAGTGCAATACATGCTGCGCAACCATAACACAAATCCTCATCGATGATGAAAACATGATCGGGTATACGTGCCATTGTTGTAGCCAAGAGATGATAATAAAAGGATTCTTTGACCAGTGGCAATTTGAAAATATGGATTAAGAAATTATTTGGAGATTTGAATTCTGAGGTGTCCGATAACCATTGGAGATAATAATAGAAAATTAATATTGGTTTGTTTAATCAATTTATATGGATGATAATAGAATGGAATGGAAAGAAAATAATAGAGAAATTTGGCAAATTCGTTATATGATACCACACCCCTTGATTTCCTATGGAGATGAATAGTGATCGGTAACGAAAGTAAGGAAGATATGATGATTGAAGAAAACGAAAGTAAGGATTGAAAGATATGCTCGCGAGAGGTTATTGAAGTTATAGATTAAAAAGGAATGAAAAAAATATTTAGTTTGAAGAAAAAATAGTTGTAGTGGAAATTATGGGGTGGGGGTAGTTCAATCCCATGAAAATTATACCACAGGTTCTTTTGACATCAACATTAGGGTTGGTTGATTGATATGGTATTATACGCTCCAGGAAGAACTTCATCCTATCCATCTAATCCTCCAGAAAAAGGATTACGGTATCACTATTTGGGTGGTGGGAATGAAGTTGGCAATGTTGGTATTATTCTTGAAGATCCTAAATCAACCAGACTTTTACTTGATTATGGATTAGCTCCAACAAATCCTCCACGTTATCCTTCAGAATCTCCAATGGTTAAAGATGCAGTAATTACACATTCACACATCGATCATCTAGGTATGGCTCCATGGTTATGTGCTAATCATAGAACAAAATTGCACGGTACTGCATTAACTGCAGAGATATCTAATTTAATGTGGCATGATTGTTACAAAGTAAGTTCAATTGAAGGGTATCCCTTGGCTTGGGATAAAAGAGACATCGATACCGCATTAGAATCTTGGCATATTCATCAATTCAATGAGAAATGGCAACACCATGATTGGCAACTGTCTTTACATAAAGCAGGCCACATACCAGGTGCAGCGATGTTAGAAATTGAAACACCAAATAGAAAAATTCTGATGACTGGAGATTTTGATACCAGAGACTCACCACTAACGAGTGGTGCCAAACCAAGAAAAGTCGACACCGTATTTCTCGAAGGAACATATGGTGGCAGAAATCATCCTGATATGCAGCAAGAAATATTACGATTTATGGAAAGAATCCAACAAATCGTTGATAGAGGTGGTACAGCACTAGTTCCGGCATTCGCAAATGGCAGGACTCAAGATATTGTAATGAATTTACACAAATATCTCCCACACCTCGACGTTCATGTTGATGGAATGGGCAAGAGAATTGCAAAAATGCAAATGGAACACCCAGAAGCTCTTAGAGAACCAGGAGAACTAGAAGCAGCATGGCGTTGGTGCCGAAGAGTTTCCAGTAAATCCGATAAAAAGAAAGCATTGGAAGCAGATGTTATCGTCACAACATCTGGAATGCTCGAAGGGGGCCCAGCTCTTTGGTATCTTAACAGATTACGTCATGACAACAAAAATGCAATTTTGCAAACCGGTTATCAGGCCAGCGAAACTGGTGGCAGAATGTTACAAGACAAAGGACAGTTGCGCATTTTTGGAAAGATGACAGAAGTGCCACTTGAATTAGACCAGTTTTCCTTCTCCACACATGCAGGTCACAAGGAAATAGTTGAATTTGCACAAGCATGTCAAGCAGAAGAAGTAGTCGTCTATCACACCGATCCAACCCACGCGCGCCCACCGTTGGTTGAGGCATTAGAAGCAAATGGGCACATAGTTCACACCCCAGAAAACGGCATTTCTGAATTTCTTGGTGAAGAATATAGCCGAAGTAATTGAATACGACAACCGCGAGGGAGGACAGATTGACATGGCTGCAAAAGGACCAAAGCCGGGACAGAAAAAGAAGAAGCGAAAGTTGCGTCTTTCTTTGAAACAGAAAAAAATGAAGAAGGTTGATACCTATACCGACTCACTCGGATGGTCAATCGATGTTGGTCGCACACTAACCGATGAACCGGCAAAAAAAGGGCCAGATACCCTCACCGTACAATGTAATATGTGTGGTTCAATGTTAAAGGTTCCAAAGCCGAAGAAGGCCAAATACACAGTTTCCTGTGCATACCCAGAATGCGGCAATATAATGGAATTCTGATTGGTCTAGGGGCGAGTAAAAGTTGTCCAACTTGAAAGCGCTTTTCAAATTAGCAAAAAAAGTTCCCACAACCACATGGAGTTCTTCCAACCCCATGTCAACAAGACCCAAGCCACGTACGCTAATTATTTTGATCAGCGGATTATGGATATTCGGCACTGGTGATGCCGTAATTATCGCAGCAGGAGTGGGGGTCGCTCCCTGGACCGTTTTAGCTCAAGGTATTGGCAACCAATTTGATTGGACTATCGGTGAAGCGACATTTGCTATTAGCGTAGCAGTCCTTTTCCTTTGGATTCCGCTTAAAGAAAAACCAGGAATTGGAACACTATTAAACGCAATATTGATTGCGGTTGCAATCGATGTAATGGAACCACGTTTACCACACCCTGAAGGGGAATTTCTTCAGTTATTACAGGTATTGATTGGAACAATATTTGTGGGTATTGGTAGTGGATTATATCTAACCGCAAACTTAGGCCCCGGGCCCCGTGACGGATGGATGACAGGCATACAAAGAATAACCAATCTCCCAATTGGTCGAGTAAGGACAACAATAGAATTAATCGCGCTTTTGATAGGATGGAAATTGGGCGGAATATTCGGAATAGGGACGATTATTTTCGCCATCTTAATCGGCCCAATAGTTGCATTATTTTTACAATTAACAGGGCGTTTATGGGGCGCGCCACAAAACGATGATTAAACAATTAATTCAACTACTCGTTTGAGCGCTGCCAACAGAAGTACAGCAACCAACAACCGACGTACGGTTTGTTGCGATAAACCCTCAGCACCCATCTTTGAACCAAAAAATCCCCCGATACTTACAGCGATTGCAAACGGCAACAAAACCCCCGCTTCTAGAACCAGTTGGCCAGAGATTGCATTCCCAACCAATCCAGCCGCCGAATTAAGCCAGACAAATGCAGCAGCAACTCCAGCAGTTGTTTTGGCATCACCCCAACCAAATAACAATATTATTGGCGAGAGGAAAATTCCGCCCCCAACCCCTACAACGCCACTCAACAAACCAATTCCCAAACCAATAACGGCGGCAATGTGATATGGCGGGGGAGCAACTAACAGAGCTTCACTATCCTTACCTTTTATTGCTAATAATCTCCAGGCGGCAAATATCAAAGTAATCGACAACAGAACATCATAAATACCATGATCAACCTTCAAATAACCACCCATCATTGCTGCAGGGATGCTAGTAATAATAAACGGAAGTGTTAGTTTCCATGAAAAATACCCAGAGCGCCGATATGCAATAAATGCAAGACCAGCAACGAGCAGATTCAAACTCCAAGCGTGTTGTTTTAGCCAAGCAGAATCTTGGGAGGAATAAGCGGTGAGTGATAATATTGCCAAATATCCTGAAGCACCACCATGGCCAACACTGGCATAAAGAAAAGCGACTAAACAAAGCGCGATAAGAAGAACACCAGTTGTCACAACCTCCATGCAGCAACCCAAGGCTGGTTAGATAATAGGTTGTCCCAAATCAAATAACCAAAGCCAATGCAATATCTTTAGTTGATATTTCAAAATGTAATGTCGCCCAACCCACATCCTCAAACCAACCCCGCATCTCGCCAATAATATGGGGGAGGTTCCTTATTTCGTAACCTTGGACGAA
>DUCL01000256.1 GCA_012959845.1 Candidatus Poseidoniales archaeon | reverse complement strand
TATTCTGATAGATTGTCTGGAAGTGGAGATATTGCTGAGAAAATTAGTTCAGGAGGCCCTCCAATACAAATCGCAACAGGCATTTTCGCATCCTTTCCATGCATTGCTGCATGGTCGGCTCCATGCTTGTGAATTTGCCAATGCAAACCAATCTGTTTTGGCCCGAATACCTGAGCGCGATACATGCCCATATTGTGTTCTCCAGTTTTGCAATTTTTTGTTATGACCAAAGGTAGGGTTACGAAGTTCCCTCCATCCATTGGCCATATTTTTGGAATCGGCAATTTTGTCAAATCAAGTGGTAACTTAACGCGTTGACAAGCACCAGTTCGCTTTTTCTTAGGTGGCATTGCCATCGCATCTTTAACCAGTGGTAATGCCTTCCATGGCCTTCTGAGAAATACTCCAATGTCCGGTTTCATCATCGCAACCATTCGCTGCCCGATTTCATCTTCCTGGCTAACTCCAAGCGCTTGCATTGTTCTTTGCTTACCTCCGAATAAATTCATCACAAGAGGAATCTTTGAGATTGTACCATCGGCTAATCTCGGCTGAGAAAAGATTACTGCTGGACCATTGTTTTTGACCAACAGGTCAGCGATAGCGCCCGCTTCATATTCAACATCAACAGGACGGTCAATGACAAGTAACTCTCCTCGAGACTTGAGGTGGTCAAGCCACCGGCCCATAGTTCTCCACGCCACAACTCCCCTACGGGGAGTACCCCTTTCACTTCTCGCATTGTTAGTTTTCAGAAAATCATCCTTATCGTAGTTCAAAATATGGCAACGAAGGCATAATTAGCGGTTTATTTTATATTTTTATTCAAGAGTCAAAGACCGTTGGTTTCAAGGGCTGCACCATACAACCGATGGCTATGGGCGAGCAAGTTCGTTTCTGCGATGTGCTGGTAATCGGTGCTGGTCCAGGCGGTGGTTCTGCTGCTCTTCATTTGAGAAGAGCAGGTCTATCGACAATTATTGTTGAGGCCGACCCAGAGGTCGGGACTCCAGTTCACTGCGGGGAATGTCTTAGCCAAATGGCTGTGGACAATCTTGATTTGGAATTACCGGATCATGTCAAAGCACTTGATGTTAAAGGAATACGTATTATTTTCCCAGACGGAACAAAGAAACTTCTTTCAGAAACTGGCTATGTTTTGGATAAGCATCTATTTGAAAGATGGTTGGTTCAAGAATCGTGTGATATTGGTGCAGAATTATTGCTTTCCCATAGGGTGACTTCAATGGAGAGAGTTTTCAATAGCGAAAATCAATTTACCAATTGGAAAATTGATGGAAGAGGAAATGAATTTCCAATTGAATGTCGCGCTGTTATTGATGCTTCAGGAGTAGCGGGTGCAGCTTCAAAAATACTTGACATGAAGACTGAAGTCGAGGTTATCGCAGGATTTCAGTATGAAATGCTAGATGTGCCTAATGATGGCTATCTTGACTTTTATTTGTGGCCAAAATATTCTCCACATGGATATGTTTGGATGATTCCAAAGGAAGGTGGAAGAGCAAATGTTGGTTTGGTGACAACCGATAAGAAAGGTGCAATAAAATATCTTGAGAATTTCATTCAGGATACTTACCTAAAAGACAAACCCAAAGTAAATCCTCCTTGGCGTAAAGAAGGAATAAAAATCAAACCA
>DUCL01000255.1 GCA_012959845.1 Candidatus Poseidoniales archaeon | reverse complement strand
GAACCGGATTTGTATTGCATTTGTAAGTCAGTTCCATAAGGAGTAGTACCATCAAGCGTCATCCACATTGGAGTGGCAGAACCTTGTGATGAATATCTCAAGTCAACGGGAAGAGAGGTTATCCAACCCTCATGCTCGGGTGGATTCTCAAAATATTCAGTATCTCCAAGATAAAAGGCATTCCAAGATGAGAATCTAGTAATGGATGTATCTCCGGTTGCATACATGATTACACCGTCTCCAGCAGCTATTGTTGAATCAAATATTCCGATAGGTAGTGTATGTAGCAATCTCCAAGTTTGGTCTAATGGATGATAGCCAAATATGCTCTTGCTCGCAACACCATTCCAAGTATTGTCTTTATAGCCACCAATAATCACAATTTCATCATTAAATACAGTTGCATCATGTGCTGCGAGTGAAATCGGGAGGTCACTTAAATTAGTCCAGGTATCTGTAGCAGGGTCGTAAACCTCAGTTCTATTTGAATCGATAATATCTGTGAAATTGGTTAGTGGGTTGATCTCTTTAGACACCCCACCAAGAGCATATAATTTACCATGGAATGCTGTCAATGTAAAAGAATGTCTTTTGTAATTCATGCTCGCTAATTCAGTCCAGTTATCAATAACAGGATCGTAACGCAATAATCTGTCTGTAATATCCTGACGGTTCTGTCTATTGACTCCACCTGCAACATAGAGATAGCCATCAAGCGCATCTACGCCGGCCAGTCCAACCTTTTTGTTAGATGGCATTGGTGTCTTCATCGTCCAATTACTAGTATTCAAGTCGTAACTCTGTAGGAATCCCTGCGACCTAATTTCCGGACTAGCAGTGGGATGATAGTCGCCTGCGAGGTATAATTTGCCGTCAATTTGGGCACAGCCTGCATATTGCTGTGTTTCATTGAGCATTGAACTGGAAAAACTCCAAGTTCCTGTTGCAACATCAAATATTTCTACCGCATCGGTTGGGCCCTCATCATTATTTACATTTGGATTCGGGTCAATTCTTCCACCCATTAACCATATTTCGTTAGTTTGTTCTAGATAGGTAGTACACGCACCTGTGCGTGTGAACATCAATCCGTTTGCATTTGTTGGACCCCATTGAATTGCAGGGCGGTTTAATTTTGCTTCACCAGTCACATTTATCACGGAAGTATTCTCATGAAGGAATCCATTACTGGTATTGAAATCGTTATTCGAGTGAGAGATATATTGAACTGTTTCAGAAGCAGAAAATGTGGTATCATCTGCTCCAATCATAGCCGACCATGAAGAGGTCAACAAAATAAATAGCAGCATCAAAACGATTCCGTTTTCACCTCGTGACCTGCCATCCATGGTCTAGGGGGTAATCAACTGCTTCAATTAATTTGTTGATTGATGTTTGAATCGATTTGCACTATTGTCATAGACTTAATAGGTGGTTGATTGCACAATATCATGTTAAATGATATGAGGGCATTATTGCCATAGGTTCAAGCCTATGTTGTTAATGCGGGCGTATTAGGGGTGTTGAATTTGTCTCGTGATTACATCGCAAGGGACCCGAGAACGGGATTGCCTATCAATGTAGGAAACAAGAAAAAACGCAAGACCAAAGCGGTCACAAAAAGCGAAACAGGTCCATGGCAGGGTTTGCGCAAGCAGGATATTATTCCTCTGGCAAAAGGAGAAATTGAATCAGCAAAGTCCGTTTGGACCGAGGGTGATTATCAGTTAACTCAAGTCGACGGCGTTAGGGCATTGCAACGGCTGAAAGGATTTGCTTCAAAAGAAGCACACAAAGTGCTGCTATCTTCATTGCAGAGTGAAAACCCAGCAATTAGAATTGCGGCATTACAAGCACTGCCAGAAGTTGCGATTCAGAAATCGGATGAAATGTTTGATTGGCTGAGCGTACTTCTCGACGATGAAGATGAAAGTGTGAGTGAGGCTGCGAGTAAAGCCCTCGCAATTTCAGCCCCAGTCTTCCCTTCAGCAGTAGAAACAATCCTAGTAAATGAGTTGCGTTCATCGGTAGAATTCCGTCAAAATAATGCTTGGAAGGCACTAAATGGTCTATCAGAAACTTGGCCAGAAGTTGTCTGCCGCCATATTGACAGTTTAATGCTTGAAACTGAGGTTAAATATAGAATAAAGGCCGCAAAATTGCTGCGCAAGGTATTGAGGAAAGGCGGTTCAACCGCTTGGGATTTGGTATCCTGGGCCCTCAATGATGAAAGCGATGAAGTTCGCAGAATCGCCGCAAAGACATTACCAACATTGGCAAATCGTGAACCTAGAGTTGCCACATTATTTGCAGAGCGAGCAATAGTAGATGTAGACCCAATAGTCCGTATTTCAGCAATCAAAGCAATTCAAAATATAGACAAGGATAATGGTAGAGCTCAAGATATTGTGTTGTCTGGAACCAGAAGTAAAGACTTGCAAGTGCGTAAGGCTTGTATTAACTTACTACCACGTTTGTTGAGCGAAGATGTATTGCGCGTAACTGCGGAAGAATTACTCCGCAGTGAAACAGATAGTCAGTTGATAAAGAGTTTGAAAGAGATGGTTTTCGATGTGGAACTTGAAGGTACGGAGGCTCAAAAGAATCGTTTCCTTGCGGCTTCATTACCAGTGCCACAATTAGATCGTGAAATAGCAGAATCTCAAGGCAAACAAATTGGCTTGGCACCACTCGCATCAGATAAGAAGCCAACTAGTGAAGATATTAGCGAGAAACCAGATCATCTTTTAACCGACACTGAAAGAGTTCAGAAAATGGTTCAAATGAATGAACAGATCAAGAAAAAGGAAGCCGAAAGAAAGAACGCATACCGAGCATACTCGCAAGATGAAATTTATGGTTATGATGATGACATTGCGCCTGATTTTGATTCTGAAGATGAGTCCGATTTCTAAGCAATTAATTGGCGATTTTGCTCACAGTGTCTGCTTTTCCTCCTATAATAAATCCGACACCGTTAAGAGGGGGCGGTTGGTGGCCCGAACGCTAAAGAGGTGTGTTATCATGAGTGATTCTCCGTTCAACGACAAGGAAGAGCAATTTGACCGACTATGGGATGGTATGACTCCTAAGGGAATTAACCGAAACAAGTCTTTGAAATTCCGACAATACATTCTCGAGCATGTCCGCCAAACACGCCGCCCAATGAATAGAGCAAATGCTCTAAAATATTGGATGGGCGATTTGCAAAGAGAAATCGCAGAAGCGGATAATTACTGATTTAGTGCCGAGGACTCTCACTCCGTATAGAGGGTCCAACCCAAAATAAACGGAGTCAATAGAATGTTCACAAACACCCGCTTCACCGATTGGGATTTACCCCAGAGCGTATTAACTGGAATAGATAAACTTGGATGGGAATTTTCAACGCCTGTTCAAAAGGATACAATTCCTTTAGCACTTAGTGGCAGAGATGTTATTGGTCAAGCAAGAACCGGCTCAGGAAAAACTGCAGCCTTTGGCCTACCAATCATTACCAAGTGTACTGCAAGCGGAAAATTGCAGGCTCTAATATTAACTCCAACAAGAGAATTAGCCAACCAAGTAGCAGAGGAAATTGACACTCTACAAGGGGAGTCTGGTCTTACAATTCTCACAGTTTATGGTGGAACTGACTTAGAAAAGCAGGCTAGAACCCTGCAAAATGGTGTAGACATTATCGTCGGAACACCAGGTAGAGTAATGGATATGACCGAAAGAGGACATATTGATTTAGCAAATCCAACTATGTTTTGTCTCGATGAAGCAGATAGAATGCTAGACATGGGATTCTTCCCAGATATTATGTGGGTTATAGAAAAAATGACTTCTCGCCAACAAACTCTATTATTTTCAGCAACATTTCCGCAGGAAATTATTGATGCTGCTAATGAGTTCATGAATGAACCAGAGTTTGTTCTAACCAATGTTGAGGAATTAGACATTCCTCCTATTGACATGTATATGGTTCAAATTGGTCGTGCCAATAAGTTGTGGGTTACAGGACGTCTTCTTGCTCAAACAGGGGATGATGGTCAAACAATTATTTTTTGTAATACAAAAAGGATGGTCGATTTGGCTGTTCAACGACTTTCCAAACATGGATTTGATGTTGCTGGATTACATGGTGACTTGAACCAAAACCAAAGGGAGAAGGTATTGGGTAAATTCAAAGAAGGTCAGTACAATACAATCATCGCAACAGATGTTGCATCACGTGGAATAGATGTTGATGGCATTACAATGGTTATCAATTATGATATTCCTAATGATACGGATTCATTTATCCATAGAATTGGTAGAACAGGTAGAATCGGAAGAAAGGGAGAAGCATGGAGTCTTGTTTCAAGAGATGATTCAGCACAACTGAACAAAATTATCGCTACATACGGGCTTAATATTATTGAGTCAGAAGCACCTGAACTTCCTGAAGGTATGGACAGAGATCCTGTCAAAAAGCAAGATGATTATGGTGAGACTGCAAATGTGTTTGGATTCGTAACATTGTCTTTGGATATTCCTCAAAGTGTTGCAGGTTCTTCAAGAACTATTTCAAATTGGTTTATCAAAGCATTAAATTGTAAGGAATTAGAAATTGGCGATGTTTCCTTTGAGCAACAAAAAACACTGATTAGTATTCACACAAGCAAAGTTGGTCTTGCTATCAAGGCTCTGGAAAAGAGAGAGATGGCTGGACAAATAGTTTCAGCATCTATTGTTTGATTCGCTTAGGCAACTCCAAACATCAGCAGTATTAAGAATCCATATATGAACACAATCCATAGTACTGGAATTGATACTGAAATAAGCAGTCCATAGCCGTATGACTTATTTCCCCTAGCAAAAGAAATAACGATTGCAACAATTCCGATTAGTAACATCAAGCACAAAAAGGAATCAGTGAATTCAACACCCGAAAAAATTGTCAATAACATCATGGTAGCATACGGTGTAAAGAAACCCTTTGCAAATTGACCCCACTTCATACCTTCCTTTTTTCCAGACATATCATATCCGGAAGTTACTACGTATTGAGCAGGAACATTCACAGTTGCAGAAAATTGTGTAGATTGCTGTTGTGCGACATTGTCAACCACTTGCGCCTGTGGTGGAGAAACTGATTGCGCTTCAGATTGTGGAGAGGCTGCACTTTGTGGTGCTTGGCCAGATTCCCAAAAGGGGCTCTGTTGTTCTGAAGGAGAAATATCGCCGGATTGCATAATTATTCCCATACGGTGGTAAGTAGATCATATAATAAAACAAACTCAGATTAGTTTGGATTAAAATCCAAACATCACTAATAGCGTGAGCATTAATCCACCTAAAATAATTGGAATTGATACTGAAGCAATCAATCCATATCCTAATGATTTGTTTCCTCTTGCAAAAGAAATAACGATTGCACCAATTCCGATTAGTGGCATCAAACAAAAGAAGGTATCGACCATATCGCCTCCACCTCCACCTCCATCTGAATCATATAATTCTTCTTCAAGTGCTCTATCATAAAATTCGAACTCAAATTTCAGATCATTGCTATTATGCGAGTCCGTGCTAATCCAAATGGTTTGGTTATGTTGAGTATATTCCCCTACCACTGCTTCGTTTTCCCAATCATCATTATATCTTTCAACAATATTTCTATCATCACCACTTGCAGGTTTCCAATCACAATTATAGTCATATCCTTCGTTCCAATCCATTGAATTGCACCAGTTGACTACAAATCTACCATTCTCAGTAACTTCTCCATCAAATGTATGTGTGAATGTACCATTCTCAGAAAACATTGTAATCCTCTCTATTTTATACACCTCGTCCCATCTTTCGTCCCAATCTTCATTATTGGCATCAGAAATAAACGACAATAACATCATGATGACAATGGGTGCAAAAAAACCAATTGCGAATTGGCCCCAATTCATACCCTTCTTTTTTTCAGTCATATCATATCCAGTAGTTATTGAAGAGGCAGAACTAATGTAGGCACTCTGAGCAGGATTATTGACTGTCGCAGAAAAGTGAGTGGATTGCTGTTGTCCGAGATTACCAACCATTTGCGCTTGAGGTGGGGAAACTGATTGTACTTCTGGCTGTGGAGATGCTGCACTTTGTGGTGCTTGAGCAGAATCCCAAAAGGGCTTTTGTTGCTCTGGAGAGGATTTGTCACCTGATTCCATTGTCATTCCCATATAGTGGTAATGAACCCATCTAATAAAATAAACACCGGCTTAGTAGAGATTATCTAATCTTAACAAAATTATTCTTCTTCGCTACCGGAATTGCTACGTTTTTTCCAAGAACCAGATTTCTTGAGCGCCTTCTTCTTTTCTTTTTCGAGTACAGCAGATTCTAATTCTTGTTCCTTGAGCAATTCTAAGCGTTCTTCTTCTTTAGCGATTCGTTCTACTTCCGATGGCCATTTGCCGTCACTATTTGGTTTTTCAATTGTGAATGTAGTCATGGCAGCGACAACCAATGCAAGAGCGCTGAGTGACCAAGCATAACCAATTGCATCATCCCATCTATGACTTGCATTAGCACATTGTGCGCTAACCGAATTCCACAATTCACAGTCGTCCAATGTTTCCTTTGCCTTCATTGCTTCTTCATTTGAAGTAACATTGTATGCTGCAGAAATAATGAATAATACTACCAAAGCAATTGCAACAAAGTGTTTTGAGTTCCAATTCTTTCTTGTAATAATTCTCCAACTATCCTTGCCAGCCAGACTCTTGTCCATAGCTCTTGATGGACCGCCTACCTTCCAAAACCATAGTACCCACATTGCGATTAGAACTAACAAAAAGCCCCATTCATAGACGGCAGTATGGAAAGTCCACATTCCATATAGGCAAGATGCTTGGTCGGGGTTGGCTAAACAATCTTCCAATGCAATCGGATAAAATAAGATTAATCGTGTTAAATTTAGAATGTATACTAAAGTACACATTACAGCGATTGTTTTTATTTTTAATTTTTGAGAAACGCCATCGGTCATCGCCACTAACGTAGAAATGAAAATCATTTCATGAACTCCAGCACATTCATCGGATACATAGAGTGAAACAGTATTCATTGCCCCTGGGAAACTAACATGGTGAAATTCGATTCTAGTTAGCCATCCATTATTTGTGGATAATGTGTGTGAACCTGCACCATATAGCGCATTTCCAATTTCATTCCACAACCATGCTTCGCTTACTTGAATTGGCCCTAGAGTATCTGTTGGCATAGTTAAGAACCAGTAAAAAGCCTCAACGAATAATAGTGCAATTGGTATTTTGCCATAGACTAATCCCAATTGAGCAACTTCCTTCCAAGAGAGGTCCTCTGGTGGAGTCGCCGTGCTTCCCATAAATTTAGTCAAACATTCATCACACATCAAAGTGAGGTTTGAGTAATCGTTAGATTACTTTATTATTATTGTAATCTCACTCAATGGATGCGTTGAAAGCATGAAGCGATATCGCAGTTATGTGGTGGAAGTCTCACAGGTTAGCGCAGATGTGCAAAATGAACCTACTCACAGACTTAATGTGATAGGTTTTCAGTGCCCTATTCCTGTTGCAGAATTAAAAAAAGCATTACAAAATATGAAGAGTGGTGATATATTGGAAGTATTGTCAGACGATCCAGAAACATATCACGATATACCACTTCTTTTATTGCGAATGGAACACAATTTATTATCTATAGAAAAGAATGCTGGAGAGTATAACTTTGTCATTGAGGTGAAACAATGAATGTTAGAGATGATGATGGAGGCATAATCCTCATCGAGAGTAGTGAGGTTCCAAGTGAGGCAAAATTGCCTACTGAATATGGGGAGTTTATGATTAGAGTATTCCATGAAGAAAGCACAGGTCTAGACCATGTTGCACTAACACTTGGGGATATGCAAGGGCCTGACCCTGTATTGATTAGAGTCCATTCCGAATGCTTGACCGGAGATGCATTTGCTAGCCGTCGTTGTGATTGTGGTCCACAATTACAAGCTGCATTGCAAGCGATATCTGACCGTGGGTGGGGCTGTTTACTATATCTTAGACAAGAAGGGCGAGGAATCGGTCTGCATGCAAAAATTCAAGCCTATCATTTACAAGATAAGGGCGCTGATACTTTGGATGCTAATTTGATGTTAGGATTACCAGCGGACGGAAGAGATTATTCAATTGCATCAAGTATGCTTTCTGCTTTGGAGATTCATGAAGTAAGTTTGCTAACAAATAATCCAAACAAGGTTGAGCAACTTCGCTCCCATCACATCAATGTGGCTGAAATGGTTCCATTGATTGTCGGGGTTGGGGAACACAACCGTGATTATTTACAAACAAAAGGACAAAGAATGGGCCACCATATCAAACCTTCAGATTTGTGAAGGCGTTGAAAATGCTATAGTTTACACTATTTGATATTACAGGGGCCGTGGCCGAGAATTGAACTCGGGCTGGCAGAACCACAATCTGCCGTGCTAACCCCTACACCACCACAGCCAAGAGGTAGCCTGCCGTCAAGCGCGTGGTATTTCAATAATCCCCCCTCAAATCGTCAATCTGTTTTTGGCTTGCAGTGAATCGGTCAACCCCTATGCTCAAGTGTGTTGTCTATTCTGGCTATTTCATGCGAAGTGGTCTAAATCCAGCCGCTCTGGTCTTGGTCGTTCTAGGATTATTGCTAATAGCACCGTTTAATGGCGTTGCAGCAAGAACAATCCATGATGCTCATTCTGTGGATTTGTTTCCTATGGGAGATTTTTCAGATTCAACTCAATGGTCAGTAGATGATACCCTTACATATTCAAATAATCCAGCAACTTATACTGAAACAATGGTCGCAGAAAATAAGTTGTCCTTTATTCACCAACGCCCACTGAATACAGAGCAATACACATTCTGGGCGCAAACTTCTCAAACAGATTCCAATGCGTCGAGATTTGCTCCAGACATGGCATATACGTGGAGCAAAGGGCCAGAAATATCTGTTAGCGGATTTGATTTTACTTCATATGAACAATATGAATTATTGAATGTTGAATTATTGCTAAATATTCAGATTCCAGCTGCTCTCTACCAAGATTCAGTCAGAATCTCCACGGAATATTCTGGTCAATATGATCTTATCAAAACATTCGCTCACACTACAGGTAATTTGGATTACATGAATAATACCGCTTGGACATATGAACTTGGAGATGGAGAAAATAATAGTTGGTCAAATTTATCATCACTAGTCGTCACATTGGATTATGTTTCAGTTGGAACTACTGATGATAGCCAATTGAATGTTGATGCTGTTGGTTTGAGAATAGAATACCGTTCACCTTGGTATGGTGGAGAAGTGGGTAAAGCGAGTTCAACATTTTCCGGCCTTGAGGTGCCTATTAGTTCCATTGATTTGACAACGGGCACATTTGAAAACATTGCATATTCTTCTTGTGGATTAGAGACGAGTATTGAGGGAACAAGTGGAAGTTGGACAAGCGAGTCTTTTGAAACACCACCTTCTCAGAGAATCGGTCGTATTCATTATCAGTTGGCAAATGAATCATTGAACGATGTTGTTCTTGAATATGCATCTTCTAGCGATGGAACTGTTTTCACAAATTTCACAGTGATTAATGAAAATATTTTACTTCCTGATATTGCCTTCATCAAAGTAAAGTTGAGCACAATAACAGCGTGTATTACTTCCGTGTCAATTGATATCAATGACCCCAGAATTAGTATTACAGGGCAGATTATTGGCGATGTAGATGGATTTAATACTCAATATACAAGATGGATGATATATGTTGGAGGTGA
>DUCL01000254.1 GCA_012959845.1 Candidatus Poseidoniales archaeon | reverse complement strand
AGAAAGAAGAGATATTATTGGAAATCCAGCCCAGTGTGGTGAATGTATTCCAAATTGGGGAGAGGTAGTCGCCACCTTTTCAAATCTAGATGAACACCAATGGCTAAAGACATATTTTGATTTTCCAGATAGATTACGCCTACATCGCCTAGACAATATGCGGGTCTTTTTACCATCTGGAAAATCCTACAACTTCGAATTGGACGCCTTTTCTGGACATCGATTACAATTTGATGGCTTTCTTGGAGAGAAAGCAATTCAGGCAGGTGCTGAGATACGATGTGGAGAGGCTTTGAAGAATATTCAGCAGCAGAAAAAATTGAATCGAGAATTACTTATCACTGATAAAGGCCGATATTCATGTGATTACCTAATCGATGCCACTGGTTCGTTGGCCCATGTCGCACGCTTGAAAAAGGGTCAAGACGACCTCTATAGACCAAGAGACCAAGTTCCAACCATTTATGCACAAGTCCAAGGAAATATTCCTGATTCTTTCGATGTTTTCATCGGTTCAGTAGCTCCTTCTGGATTTGCATGGATAATTCCTAAAGGTCCAAACTCGGCAAATGTTGGTTTGGGCGTTAGAGCAGGGAAATTAGAGGGCAACCTCAAACAATATCTACAGAAGTTTTGTGATGATTTAAATTTAGAAATTCTTTCATGGGGAGGTGGTTGGATTGCGATGGGTGGCCCAGTCAAGTCGATGGTCAGTGGAAATACATTAGCGGTTGGTGATGCTGCAGGACTGGTAATGCCTAGTAATGGGGGAGGAATTAGTCAAGCGATTATTTCTGGTTGTTTTGCAGCTGAAGCAATTATTGATAATCTTGACAGCGGAGTTGATCTATTGGAGTATGAAAATAGAGTAAGAGCATCATTTTCCAGAGCGTTAAATAATTCTCTTCGTTCAAAAAAGATGTCATATGCTTTCATGAAGGGTGATATTGTGACTGAGGTGTTGTTGCGTATATTAGGCCCAATAGGTGGGATAAAACGAGCGATGGAATGCGACAAACCACTTTGGTTATTGTAATCTAATGCCATGATTGAAGCGCATGGTTCAAGTCACATGTAGGCTAGGGAAGATTATGGCGAGAGCACTGGGCCACGATGATGAGGCGGTAAGCCCTGTTATTGCCACTGTTCTATTGCTAGCGATAACTGTCATGCTTTCAAGTATGGTTTTCGTGATGATGCAGAGTGCCTTGACCACTAACGAAAAGGCACCTCCTTTGGCTCAAGTCAGTGTTCGCGGTCTGTCAAATGGATTCCATGTTGTGAAAATAACAAGTTTGGACCAATCTATTGACCCTGCGCAATTGAAGTATGATCTCTATCCTGATGACGGTCAAAATTCTATACCATATCGAGGCCATGTTGCAGATGCAGATGTCTATGGAGTTGTAGGTGCAAATATTTCTTTCCATGATAGAGATGCAGGCTACTCAGTAACAAAGGGGGATTATTTCGTAATTGATTCAACAACGATTGGTTCAGACCAAGGAACCTGGAGATTCAAGTTAATCGATGAATCATCTGGAGTACTATTGGTTGATGTTATTCTTCCAGCAATAGAAGATTAACCACCAATATAGGACATTTCTACGCGTTCGGTTGACGTATTAATCTCTCCTCTTTGCTCACTATAGTTATCCTCTCTTTTTTGCCAAATTGCGCTAAT
>DUCL01000253.1 GCA_012959845.1 Candidatus Poseidoniales archaeon | reverse complement strand
TCCCAAGAATCTGAGGCATTGAAAAACACCTCGCCTTGTGAAGGATAAACAGAACTGTCCACTGGGGTAGACCAAATTAAGAATGGCGCTTGGTTGTCTAAAGGCAGAACGCATGGTGATACTTTGTCACTATCTAAGGTGAAACTTGTACTATTGCTTATACTATCATAAGCGCAATCAACTGAAACTACTGTTGCTGCACTAACTCCATTGTTTGACCAACGGCGACCAATGAAATCCGGTAGGAAAATCGTTCCTAATTCGTTGGTATATTCATCGATTGAAGGTTCAAATTGATCGAATGTCAGATTAACATATGCATTAGGAATACCATTAGAATTATTGTTCAATACCCAAATAGTCATGTCCCATGCTTCGTCAATTGTAGCGCCTGTAGCCATTACTGCTTGTGCTATTGCAACATTATTTGGCTGGTGTAAGTGCATATCTGAAGAGGCATCAAGTGTTAGAATTGTTGAACCTGTGGAATCTGTCAATCCAGACCAATTCACTTGTGAATTACTCATTGTGATTGAACCAGTACAATCGGTTGTAATCACATTGCCAGTTCCAGCAAGACTTGGATGATCACTCAAATCCAAACAACCAGAGCCTGAGAAATAACTACGACTAATACTTGAAGGACGATTGCCATTATGGTCAGCGTTCCAATAAATACCAGTGTGATTTCCACTCATAGATAGCATGTCTATTTCTCCAGCCGCTTGTTCAATATACAATGCTGGACCACTTTCTGGACCGACTCTTTCTGTATCAATTTGGATGTTGATAAGATGGAATTGCCCTCCTTGCTGCCCTATTGTTAAGCCTCCGTTATCGACATAGACTGGAGCGTATGAGTCATTATTGTCAAAGACATTGATGTTTTCAAGCCAAAGGTCTACTGAGTCCTCTACATAAATTCCTGAACCTTGATTGTTAGAAGTGTCACAATTCCTACAACGAACATCTCCTGAAACTGATTCAATGTCATTTGCTTTGGTGAATACTAAACCTGCAGTTTGTTGAGGGTTACTTGTACTTCCAGCGATTCCATTGTATTGACTAGTTACATTCTGTAGGGTCACATAACGTGAATCATGAACATGTGCACCTGCAAATGAATTGTTTTCAAGCATCATGCCTTCAACTACTACTGTTGCAGAATCTATGTACAAACCTTGCTTAGAATTATTGTGTAAATACCAATCACTGCCTTGCATAGCACCACCTGAACTAGAATATATTGCAGAACCTGATGAACCGGAGATTTCTAAGCCATCAAATGTAGGCGCAAAATATGACGAACGTATCGCCAGACCTGAATCATGGGGGCCTTGCCCCGTATCGCCTGAATCGCGAATAATCAAATCTCGGAATGTTGTTGAATAATCAACGAAGTATAAGCGAACACCTACTGTTGTTGATTGGTCTACCAATGTATTCTCAAACCAAGCACCTGTGGCATTTACCTCTATTGCAGCATAGGCAATATTAGCGGTTTTTGCACCTGGCCCTCCGGTTCCTGTGACTGTTAAATCGGTAAAATCGGCAGTCTCATAATTTGTGAAATTAGTATGGTTTTGTTTATCCACATAAACTCCTCTATACATTGAATTTGAAATATCTGCTCTCTTCACTACCGCTCTAGTATTACCGGAATCATCTACATGTCTAATGACAATTCCATTATCTGATTTATCGATTGAAATATCTGTCAACAATGGTACGCTATCTTCAACCCATACCCCAGCAACCATTACCCAACTAGAACCTGTAACATTGTCCATTGTGATATCCCTAAAGATACCACCAGAAGCACCCCAGACATTGATACCGCGTGTCAAAATATCACTAAAATGAGCCCCGATAATTATCGGTGTTGAACCAGCACCTACTGAAACTCCCAATCCAAATCTCCAATCACTTTGCCATGGAACATTTCTTCCTGCTTGATCAACAAATAAATCATATATTTGTGGAGCAGCATTGTTGAACATATCAATCGCCACTCTGTCTGGATTAACGATTGTTAAATTGTGAATAATTGGATTGCCACCAAACATAGTGATTCCATATAATGAATCTTCAATAGTCACATTATCAATTACTGAACCCCTGCCGGTTGAACTGCTATTGAATTGAATACCTTCATGGTCTCCTGCACCATTAGCAGACAAAGAAACTGGGCAAGAACTTGTACCTTCTATCGTTAGACGACCGTCCACATAAATGCGCACATTTTCGTCCATTTTTACGATAGTGCACGCGCTGATAATCAGTTCATCTTGTACTGAAATTGTATAAGATGAAGTCAATATTTGAGTTCCCGACCAAGTGGTTTGCGCTTTAGCAGAAACAAGTTTTGATGACTCGTTAGAAAAATCGGATTCCGCAATATCATTAGTATCAATTACTGATAATAAGGGAGTGAAGAGTAACATCAGCAGTACGAAAACAACAATCGCTTGAGGTCGCACACGGTGGTACATAGTAAGTCTCAACTGAAGTTGATACATCAATGGTTCGTATGGATGTTAGACAATAAAGTCAATGAAAATTGCAATTTGTCTAAGAGCAATCAATAAGGACAAGTTGTTAGTGGGAGATTTGTGCCCGAAGCATTTGTACTGTTCAAGACTGAGCCTGCGTGCGAGAGAGAAGTATATCTCGCACTGACAAATCATGCCAATGTTGCAGAAGTTCATGCCTTATATGGTGAGTATGACATGTTAGTTCACGTGAGTGCAGATTCTGCAAAAACCCTTACTGTAATGTTAATGGGTGAGTTCCGTCAAATCAAAGGCGTTCGTGAGACTCAAACATTGATTGCAGTGGAGAACTGAGGTGATATTATGGCTATTGGATTTATATTGATTACCACACTACCTGGAAGAGAGCAAGAGGTTCGAGATAAACTTGATAAAATTAAATTGGTCACTTCCCGATGGATGCTATTCGGTGAATATGACCTTCTCGCTCGTGTTCATTCCGATGACGAGTTTTCACTGACAAAATGTATCGTTGAAGAAATTCGCCCAATAGACGGTATTGCGGATACAAAAACTCTACTCGGTGCGGAAATATAATCACAGTAATCTGTGTAATCGTGCTGTTAATTGCTTTGCTGCATTATGGCAACCTGTTGCCTTATTCAACGAAATCGCTTCTCGCAAAGCAACTATTGCCATCGATGGATTGATAATAGATTTCATCGTCCACCAGCGCGCATTCAAACGTTTTTGAGCAGCAATTATTTGACCCTTTTCGGGAGGTTTGATTTCATTGAAAACATTTCGAGCGTGGGTGCTGTCAATATCTATTAGAAATTCTACAATACTCATTCTCAATGCATCTGAATGTAAGTTTGATGGTTGTTTTTCGATAGCATCATCAGCCATTTCAATTACCTTCGGAAGGTCGTTCAAATTGCTTTTTACATCAAGTAATTGTGATTTGATTTCCAAAGCCAATAACATCCCATTTTCAACGCCACCTATTTGTGAAAGTGATTTTCTAATTTCGGATGCTGTTTTCAAATCACCTTCTAATAATGCGACTGAATGTTTGATCATAGACATTGAAATCAATACCGCAGTACGCTTTTCCGGTTGTTTCGGCATGGTAATATTTTTCAATAACTGGTTAATTTGTTTAGTAATCTTTGGATTATGTTCGGTTCCAATTCTATCATCTAAACAACGACTTGCAGCAGCCAGAGCGAGTCTAGTTTTTTCTTCTGGCTCGGCTAATTCCAAACCATCTCTAATCAATTCCTCTGCCTCGGAAATTCTGCCTTGTTGTAATGAAACCGCTAGAGCGATTTCTGCACCTCTTGGATCATCCATCAAGTATTGCAAATGTGTCTCTGCATGTTCCGCTTCACCTCGTTGAATCGCTACATGGGCGGCCATATAATGCAAATCAACATCTTCTTGATGGATGTTCAATGCTTCTTGCAATACTACTGAAATAGCTGCACTTTGAGTTACCAACAATGCCTCGGTTTCTCTTTCAAAATGATATTTCAAATTTTCATCCTCGCCAGCGACCCTATGATACAATAATGCAACCTTTTCTTCATCACTGCTAGCACCTAGTTGCCAATGCAAAATCGCCTTCTTATGCAATTCCTTCAGAGCCTCATCATCGAGTAATGAACGCCTCACATTTCTTACTAAATGTTGCACTTCCATTTTCTCATTGTTTTTTGTCCAACGCAATAGAGCGTACTCGTCAAACAATCCAATACTCTCACTTTTTGGTGCGCTTTCTGCTATTATTGGCATTGGCAAAATTACCAATTGGTCTAAATCATCACGCAAATCATCATCCAAATGAGCCAAAACAACTTCTTCAACATATTGTTGAACATCTGCACCCTGTTCTGGTAATCCGGCTTCTTCATCATACAATAATAGGGCAAGTGGGTGGCCGCCTAATCTCTTGGCAATTTCTTCCTTTTGCTGCTGCTCAACATCATCACCAAGCAACTTCGTCGCATCGCTGATTGAAAGTGATGGTGTTTTTATTTTTGACAACTGATGGCCGAACGGCATCGGCTCCCTACCCGCCAAGAGAATCTTTACATCCGAATTAGCAAGGGCCTGTGATACCTTTTCAATCGCATCAATATGTCTTGGATGAATCATATGAATATCATCGATGAACAATACTCGCTTTTTCATGCACAAAAGCGAAATTACTGCTTCAATGTCACTTACTTCGGCCCCATTTACTGAAATTTCCCATTGTGATAACAAATTCCCAACATCGGTAAATTCACCCGAACTCGCCCAATGTATGTCGAAGCCTTTTTGCGCCATTTCATCGAGTGCTTTTCTGGCCAATGATGTTTTTCCAATCCCAGGTAATCCACTGATCACTAGAGAACCAGAATTAGACAATTCTTCGGTTATTTTTTCCACTAATTTATCCCTGCCATACAATGGATTTAAAGGAGGGGCTGAGCCCATGATTTGACCTGCTTTGGTGCGTTTTTGCGCCTTCTTTAATGGTGACTCGGTCAGTCCTTCTTCAATCAATTGTTGAAGTAACTCTCGGCCAGACATAGTGATGTGGAATACGGAACGACGGCGAGAACCTCCGCCAATTACATGGGCTGTTCTCATCATTACCAATTCATCTTGTTGAAGACTTTTCAACGGAATATTGAGCGATGAGCGAACTACTCCCAAAGCCTCTGCCATTCCGGGTAGAGAAAGTTCTCTTGTAATATCCCATGCAGATTCTAGGGCAGGAGGAAATTGTCCTAGCCATCTTAGAATTTTGACCTCTGCAGTTGACCTCATTGCTCTCCCTCCAACTTGGGATAGATGCAGTTCGTTGAATAATCATCCCCCTTCCCGTCCAAACAGAAAATCGGAATAATTTGACGATTCGCTTTTGAGTGAGCATCCGTGAAACTCCCCAAAAAACCAGGTGTATACCTGTTTAAAAGTTCTGAGGGAAGAGTCCTATACGTTGGAAAGGCAACAAAATTGAATGAACGAATCCGCAGTTATTTTGCAACTAATCCTGACCGCGCCATGATACCAAAATTGATTGGCGCTGCTGATGACATTGAATGTATTGTAACAAATACTCCGCAGGAAGCTTTAGTCCTTGAAAGACAACTGATAAGACAACATAAGCCCCGATATAATTCAATGTTAAAGGATGACAAATCCTATCCATTTTTGGTACTGACTGACCATGAAATCCCACGAATAATGTATACGAGAAACCCTCCGGAAAAAGGACAACGTTGGGGTCCATTACCAAATGCTGGTGCTGCAAAACAAGTAATGCAATTATTGCGAAAACAATTTGGAATTAGAGATTGTAAAGAATTGCTTCCACAGGGCTGTCTCTCAATGCATATTGGCCTGTGCTCTGGCCCTTGTATTGATGCGTCTGGTTATTCCGATTCTGTGGATGCTGCCCGCCGAGTGCTCGGCGGTGATGCGAATTCCTTACTCAATGAATTAGCAAACGAAATGGAGAAAAAGAGTGAAAATATGGACTTTGAAGGTGCTGCTGCAAAGCGTGATTTAATTCGCGCCGTCCATGCTACGACTAAACAACATGTTGTTTCTAGCAAAGTCTACAGAGATTGTGATGCCATTGGAATCTCAAGTGAAGGTGATTTGGCGGCAGTAGTAGTATTGCATGCGGATGAAGGAGTGGTCAAAGGACAAGAGGTCTGGCCGCTCGTTTTCCGCGGTGACATTGGCAAATCTGTTGATTTATTCATATCCGAACATTACCAAAACCGTAGGCCTCCTCGCTTGCTGCTCACTCCAACTCCCCTTCTTGATGGGACACAACTATGGCTGGATGAACGAAGGGGTTCCAAAGTAGATGTGCGAATTCCAAACAGAGGTGATTTGGTAACATTGGCAAACCTTGCTCGGCAAAACTCAGAAATTCAATTAACTCGCCTTGCAGCGAAAACAAGTGGCTCTCTTGAGCAACGTGCCGCAGATGATGGAGCAAAAATACTTGGCTTGGAGAGACTTGATCACGTCGTTTGCTTTGATATGGCTCAATTATTGGGTGATGAAAGAGTTGGAGTGAGTGTTGTTCTAAGGAATGGTAGACCTGCAAAAAAAGAATATCGGAAATATATTGTCAAAAGTGATGCGATTGATGATTTGAGAATGATGAAAGAAGTTGTAAAGCGGTGGTTAAAACGCCAAGATGAATGGCCTGATTTATTATTGCTTGATGGAGGACAAACACACCTTTCGACAATAACAAAAATGCTTGAAGAAAATAAAGTGTTGGGATTATTCCCGGTTGCTGCATTGGCAAAGAAGGAGGAAACAATACACCGATTGGAACATCAACCTCTAGTCCTTGATAGGATGGGTAGAGTGATGGTTCACGCTCGCGATGAGGCTCACCGATTTGTCAACACATATCATCGCAAGCGAAGAGGTCGAGCGCGTTTAAGTGACCCATTATCGCAAGTTGACGGTTTAGGTGCCAAAAAAATGCAAGCCCTATTGCGACATTTTGGCGGAAGACAGGAATTAATTCATGCATCCGTTGAACAATTGCAAACAGTTCCAGGTATTGGCAATTCATTGGCGAAAAGAATTCATCTAGTTTTACAACTCAACTAAACTTTCCTTCATCATCAACATAGGATAAAGGCCCAGCATCTACCTCAATAGTAGAGTCATAGGTTTGGAAAATTTCCTGATCACCATGAATCGCTGGACTATGGAATCCGGCCAAATCAGCAAATTCATCATCACCAATTTGCCCCTTCATTTCTGCTGAATCACGCGCTTTCTTTGCCTTCTTTGCACCCTTCTTTCGCTTGCGGCGCTTTCTTATCTTACGGCCAACTAAAAAGAGAACCAATAACAAAACCATTGGATAAACCCAAAATTGCATCAAAATATACAACCATGAGATGTTGAATCTAAATGAGATTGTATCCTCAAATTCACCCGGAGGAATAGTATAGACTATTTTTTGTCGTCCATCTATTTCGGAAATATCCAAATTACCAGCGGTTGATGTCGCATCAACAAAACTTAATCCTTTAGGAAGAATGACTGTTATTGGACCAGTAATTGCAAGTTGAAATTCCTCATCGATTGTGGAATTGATTAGGCCTGTATTTACTTCCTGTGCATTTGTTGATGTGTCAGGTAAAGTAATTCCATTGCCGGTAAAGATTCCGTTGACTAGACCTTTTGTCAGTGAACTTGCTGCTGTTGCTAGTGGTGTCATTATCAAATTATTCATTCTAGATGTGACTAAATCTAATTTCACATTCTCAGTATTTCCATCCATGAGTTCACCGAATGGAGTTTGTAAATCTAGCATAAATTTGACCCTTGGTATTTCAATATTGAATGTGAGTCCTGTGGCATCACTCATTTCCCCATCATATCCGCCAAGTCCTGAAATCGAAGTTTTTATTGAAAATGCAGACATATCTACTTTTCCAAATGCAGAATTAGCCCCTTCATCGGTCAGACTCTTTTCTATATTTTGGCGAATAAATTGTGTAATCAATTCACCATAGGAGGAAACGAATGTTTCTATTCCCAAAGGAGTGAAAACTAAATCAAGTGATTCATCACAGACTTCTAACTGGGTAGTGTTTGGATCACAAAGCCTAATATCGCTAATTGTATATGGTTCATCCATTAGTTCTGTAATACTCAGCCCAAGCCTAATTAAATCGCTTGGTAATGCTTCTAGTGTCACTTTGGTTGAACCTGAAATGCCATCCATTCGTGGTTGAGGAATACCAATACGATGAACTGACATTTCCGCTTCAAGTGCAAATTCAAATGATATCGCTTGCTTCCATTCATGCAAGTTAAACTGTGTCGCATCTATCAACAAAGAAGTTCCAATGCATGTTGCCTGCTGACTTGTACAGATCACATCACCATCTGCATTGGTAATATCATGTCTCCAATCAAACGGGTCTGTTCCGGTAAATGATACATTAGTATCGTCATTTCCAGAGATGGTGTCGGTCAAAATAATTCTGTCTCCACCATCCATAGTTTGAATCCAAGTTGGTAAAATAATCTCCAATGTCAATTCACTTGGAGGTAAATCTTCGGGAATAACTGCAGACAAGAAATCCGCCGATAAGGAGGTCTCAATACCGAACCCAGTATTCATCAGTGCACGCAAATGACTTTCCGTCACCACATCGAGTACACTTTGTTGGTCTGGGTTGCTAATATAAGCATCAATAATATCTAACAATTTCATTGAAAATGGTTGCGAGGTAGTTCGCAGATATACTGGATGGTCGCCATCCATCGCATTTCCACCTTGAATACAATAATACAACGTTTGACCTGCACCTATTGTTTCAGAACATCCACTAGTGTGGGAATAATTCAAACCTCCTGTTGGCTCTCCCAAACCATCTGAAACCGAATCTGAAACCCAATACATCTGATTCATTTGAATCGGGTCCATGCCCTCGATAGCGCTTGAGATTCCATCTGCAATGCTGCCGATTGGGAATTGGTCGGCGACTCCACTCAAGTCCACCAATCCATTATGATATGCTAGTCTAATGCCATCTGAAGTGATGACTGGCACTTCAGCGTGGTCGCCAGCAGCAACCATAGAAAGCCCCCAATCCTCGAGTGTTTGATTATCCAAATAGTGCAATGCGACAACAAAGTCAAGTGTCGCACTTGATTCATCACTGACATCTAATGTCAACTTAATGTCAAGAGCTTTTTCATTTGGATCGATAACGACTGTAGGGGTTTGTACACTATCCCTATGCGCCAAAGTCATTGATATCGGTTGGTCAATGGAAGACCCACCTATTGGCGCTGCACGATTATCCATTGACCACAGACCAGCCCAAAATGATGGTGGGCCAGCATAAGCAACTTTAGTTCCATTAGAATCTACATCGTCTATAGTTGCGTAAGCAGGTGGATTGATTGCAAATGTTGCTTTATGACCAGGTTGTGCTGTCAATTCAAAATTAGTAGTTACCTTTGTCCCCATAACAAGTAGACCTTGATAGGCTCTTTCCAAATCTAATTCAGGATTTGGAATTAAGTTAAACGATGAATGAGACAATTGCACTGTTGCTGTAGTGGTGAAACAAATTGGTGGCTCAAAGGCATTATTTTCGCTTGCCCCTTCGCTCAAAGAATCGGTGCTTGGGTCTACTGAACAATCGGTGGTAATACTTGCTTCAGTATAGGTGGAAACATAATCGGTCGTAATCGAAGAGACTGAACCAAATCCGGATTGAAGTGCTTCTTCAACTGCATTATTTACTTCGATTTTCAGTTTTTGTCCCACAGT
>DUCL01000252.1 GCA_012959845.1 Candidatus Poseidoniales archaeon | reverse complement strand
GTAACCTGTTGAATTGCCACCTGGATTGACAACCAAATCCAATTCTTCTATCTTTACAGTACATGAGGAGGAACGAACAACTCTGGCCAATAATTTTTCTGGGTTGTCAATAATGAGTTTCCATGCACCAGATTTTTTCCCCTCAGCGGGAATAAAGTCGGTTTGCCTCCAACCACAAGAATTGCAAAGAACGGTAACTTGTGTATGTTCGCCGAAATATGGAATCTCATCAATATGAGCAATCATTTTCACTTCACCCTCTATAGAACATATGGGGCAAGGGATATTGACGCTTTGTTCTTGCATCACAAACGCCTCTGGCCCAAATCATCAGCGTCGGCCGCAAATGCTTCTGTATCTACGCCTTTTACTCCGCGACAACCAGGTGGGAGAAACATCAATCTTGAGTCTGTGATTTGGATTATTTGGCCACCTAAGTCTCCTTCAACAAATTGATTTAGTTGTTTTAGCGCAGTGGTAAATTCAACATCCCTCTTCATCAAACGACCCATTTCAACAATTGCTCCATGATCATCGCTCAACCAATCCATCAATTGTCCAACTCCAGTCAAGTCGTGCAAAACTGCTCTATGAATTACCAATCCATTGGTTTCATCTTTCAGTGGCGGGTGAGGATACATTTTTTCCAAGTCATGAAATACCAATTTTGTTTTCGGTGTTGTTCTGACAACACTATCTTCAGAACTCGGCATGTCAAAAGAACGTAGAGGATTCAATTCAACAATTGGCGGAACATCGGTCTCATCGGTGCTTTGTTCAGTTACCTGTGGGCCATTAGTCTCTAAATCAAGCATCGCAGGAACTTGATCAGATTCGCTAGATTCTTCGTTGTGATTATCATCTTTTGAACTATTTCCGGCATTCGTAAATGCATCAAGAGAAAATTGGTGGAGATTCTCATCCTCCTGATTCTTCCTCGCCATATATTGATGGGAGCGGCGACGATTCAAGAACCCCACCCCATCTTTCGCTTAGAAAAGGCTGATTGCAGTTTGAATTAACCCATCCAAACTTCTCGTGAGGTTGATAAAGGTCCACTGATAGGGATAGATTGCGGCTCAAAGTTCAATAGGTGTCGCCACCGAGGATGATTGATGATGATGGACACACCACCGAATGTCGTAAAGACTGGCACAAGCACAATAGGGATTACTTTCGATGGAGGAGTTGTTGTTGGAGCCGACCACAGAGCTACAATGGGTCACTTTATTGCAAACAAGAGTGTGCAGAAGTTGTTCAAAATTGGAAATAACCTCGCCCTGACGACTGCAGGTTTAGTGGGTCACGCTCAATCACTTTCACGAACTCTTTGTGCAGAAGTTTCTCTTTTTGAATTACGTCGCCAGCAGGAGATGACTGTCAAAGGAGCAGCAACACTTACCGCCAATATTCTAGTCGGCCGACCTCATTGGGTTCAATTGCTCATTGTAGGTGTAGATGCAGATGGCAGTCATGTGTATTCAATCGACTCAGCAGGAGGCTCTATTCCGGACACATACTGTGCTACTGGTTCAGGTTCTCCATACATGTACGGTGTCTTAGAAGACAACTATACTGAAGGCATGAGCCGAAGCGAAGCATTGAAACTCGCGGCACGCGCCCTTCATGCATCGGGACAGCGTGATGCAGCCTCCGGTAACGGCATGGATTTGGCAGTAATTACTG
>DUCL01000251.1 GCA_012959845.1 Candidatus Poseidoniales archaeon | reverse complement strand
GGGGTGGCAGGTCGGAGAAAGATTGGCCAACACTTGGAATTAAAACAGGAACTAGTAAGACTCCAGCGATTGACCCTAGGCCTTTGCCCCCAGGAACCTTCAAAAAGAATAAAATCAACAATTATATTGGTTCTGAAACAACAAAAATAGATCTTGAAATGTGGTCTGCTAGCCGCCTCCAAGCATGGCTAAAATGCCCACGGGAAGCGTGGATGAAATCTCATTTAAGCGCCGGTATAGAAGAAATACAAAGCGAAGACCTTGACGATAGAATAGGGGGAACTATCATTCACGATTGCGAAGGTGCGATATTGGAAGGTCATGGCGTAAAACTCGGTGGCCCAGCATTGTCCAAAGGTGTATCACTGGAAAATGGACCGGTTGGAACAACCGATAAAGCTTGGGAAGCAGTACTTGAATATTTGAAAGAAAATGTACCGTGGCTAGCAAGAAAAGACGCGGTTGCAGTTCACCGAACCAGGGACTTGCTTGGAATTTCAACTGAACAATGGCAAGAATACTTGGATGGGACAAATACACCTTCTGCAAGCGGTAGACTTGGCCGATTAGTAGATGCTGATTTGAAACTAAAGCATGCTGCCCCTATTGCCTGTGAATGGTTTTGCAAGGCCAAAGGCAGTGATTTTGTGACTATTGATGCAACCGATGAATTTGGAAAGAAAAAACCTTTCAAATTTTCGGGTAAGGGTAGAATTGATAGGGTCGATGAAGTAATACTGCCGGACCATCTGCGGCAATTGGCAATAAAGAATCATGTCTTAAGTGATAAAACAGAAGATATGAAACCTCTTACATTAGGCGAAGAGCCCTGTGGTCCAGCCAAGAGGTGGATAATTATTCGAGATTTGAAGACTATTAAAGGTCCCAAAGTCGGCGAAGAAGGCGATCGCCATAGAAGGGCAATTTTTGATGAAGTACAACTTGGCGTTTATGCTAGAGCCTGGGAAATTCTAAACCCGGGGGACAGAGTAGTTGGCGTAGGTGTGAGCGAAGTTGGCGAAGATACGGTTCACTATGTTGACATTGATAGTGATTTGAAGGAATACCTAGATGGTTTATTAATCGGAACGCCATTTGAAAATTGTCAAATCCACTATCGTAATTTAGGAGAGGTCGCACCACCCAAATCGAATGCTTTTAGAGCGTGGATAAGTGAAAGAATCCGCACTTCAACCAGAGTGGTAACAGCGGCAGAAAAGGGAATGGTTAATCCAACCCCTTCAAAGAACACTTGTAAGTATTGTTTGGTCAAGAATTCATGCCCAGTTGCAGAAGTCGTTGGAGGTGATGATTGATGTCTAAACCACCTTTTAATTACAGCCAAATGTTAGGATTAGATTTGGATAAGCACATCGCTCTTGATGCGGGTGCAGGAACAGGTAAAACCACAGTGATGGCGGAAAGATACGTTCAACATTTAATCACCTCAGAACAACGCGCTACTCTATGTTTGCCGAATGGACCTAGAGAGCCATTACAAGGACAAGGTTCACTGCGAGCGCCAGCAAAAGAACGTAAAAACTTCAAGGAGTGGAAAGGACTTATTCCAAGCGAAGTGGTTGCAATTACTTTCACCAAGAAAGCAGCAGCAGAGTTGAAAGCCAGAATTCGCAAGAGCGTTTCAATTCTTAGGCCCTTGCCGAAGGATTCAACCCGAGATAATTTAATTTATGACTCCCGCATCAAATCTTTAGCTGATGTAGAGAAATTGGTTGCAGCCTTGGATGATGCACCTATTTCTACGATTGACGCTTTTCTTTCGGGAATAGTTTCACCACATTTGGACCTGGTCGCAATACATCCAAGCCGTGAACAAATTGCGGAAGAAAGAACACCTTTACTACAACAAGAATCGTTGCATACTGCATGGCGAATCCGTTCAGAATCTGATGCACGGGAGGCAGGAATAAATGTAGGCGAATCAGAATTCATTGCTGCGAGAAACCGTCTTGCAATATTGCTTGGAGGTCAAAAAAAGGCTGAAGTAGTATTCAAGGGGTTGCTTTGGAAGTCATTATTCGTTGAAGAATCAAGACGCTCACTAATGCATCGATGTGAGCAAATGGGACTTGCTTGGGATGGAGTCGGCGATCCACCAAGTGAGGCTTTATTGCAAATGATAGTAGAACCTGTACAAGATGAAGCATTTGCCTTTGCCACAAAACTACAAGGCTATTTGAAAGAGTGGACTGCGTTATTTCTCCAATACGATGCTTCTTACTTAGGAAAAGCAGAGGAAGCCCAAGAAACACACCTTACACGTTTCCGCCATCTTCAACAATTGGCTAGTGACCCCCTGCCTACCGACGCTACACAACAAATACAATGGGTCTGGCTAGTGGCAATCGCAGCAGCATCATGGAACCCATTGCACAAGGAAGAAGATGTCACCTTTTTCAATAACTCAGGCGGACTACCAAGTGACAATAAGCCAGGGCAATGGCCAAATGGCCTATTATCGAAGTCGGCGGTCCAAAAGTTACCGGGAACATTGAAATTAACCGAGCCGATTCGCAAAAAAATTGCAGCAGACTCAAAAGAACTCACTGAAAAAATGAAATTACTTTTGGATGGACAACAAGGCCGCTTAATTAGAATGCTAGGTCGTAGTTCTTTCACACTGGAGCCATATACAAACATCAAATGGATGTCTGCCGATTGCAAGTATAGAATTTCACCCCTAACGCCAAGTCCGCCAGAAAAAGCACCAGAAGGGGAATTGAGAGTTTCTAGTGAATTACAGAGTAGTGTCCTAGCTGATTTATTAACTGTGCATAAAGGCTGTAAGGCAATAATGACTCTGAGAAAGGCACAGGAAGGGGTGCATGATTACGACGATATACAAGTTTTGGTCGGAGATTTGTTACTATCTCGCTGTCCGGAAACTTGTCGTATGGACTATCCATCTGCAGTTGTAGAGGCTTTGGATAGTTTAGGCGATGAGCCGTGGACAGACCATCACATTTCCCAAGCCTTAACATTTGCACAAGGCAATGATAAATGTCTTGAGGATTTAAATCGTAGATTCAAAGTATTACAATCGCTTAGAAGAAAATATAGAGCATTCATCATCGATGAATATCAAGATACTAACCCATCTCATTTTAGATTACTCGCACGCCTTTGGGGGCCACGAGATAGAAGGGCGGATGAACCAAGCCCACCATTGGGCGAATGGGAACCAACGATTTGTATCGTCGGCGACATGAAACAAAGCATCTATCGATTCCGTCAGGCAGAAGTAACCGTGATGCTTCGAGCAGTTGAAGAAATAAAGGAAAATAACCGACTTGAATTTTCGGACCCAAGATTTGCGCCTTATCGTAAACTTGGACATGGGAGAGATCCGCGGCCAACAGGCGGCGGTCATTCATTCATCAGCGCATTGTACAAAGGTGCGGCGCATTCAGAGCCGTGGACACATATCCCAGCAGGAATAGAAGATGACGAATCCACTTCGATACCAAATACTCGTTTCTTGCAACGTCAAGAAGGCCATATTGATTTGACCTCAAATTATAGAACTCTACACAATTTGGTTCATACCTTGAATGGGGTTTTCAGAGATGTTTTTGACAAACGGCATCATGCATTACCTGGAGATTGGCATGCCAACTCTCAGGACCTTAACCCGGCGAGAGATGATGATTCTGAGGGGGTCTTAGAATGGATATTGCCCCTACAACTAGAGGCAGGAACTCCAGAAACAGATACCTTAAAACCCCTACTCGCATTCAATAACCCCAAGGCTAAACCATCTGAATTGGAGCATGAAATGATCGCTTCAAGGTTGCATTCATTGTTCAATAAAGCACCAACAAAGATTTTGGATGGATCAACAAACAAAATGATTGAAATCAAAGAAACAGGTGATGTAATTTCGCCAGACGATGTCATTATCTTATTGCATGCTAGAACTCATTTACCAGATTTAATTGACAAATTACAAGCAAAAGGAATCCCGGTACTTGCCGATAAACAAGGCGCATTGCTAGCCCGTCCAGTTTGTATTGCCTTGATGGCTGTATTAGAATTGATGAGTAATCCAAAATCTAAACACGCAGCATTAGCCATTTGCCGCTCACCGATAATGGGATTGACAGATAAACAAATCGCAAAAACATTTCCAAAAGATAGTAAAGGGGAATGGTGGAGTAAACTGATTGAAAATTCACCCACAGAAGCGGTCAAGAACCTGCTTGAACATATGTTACAACTAGTGGATGCTGGAGCAGTTTATGATGTGTTTGATGCAGTATTAGACCATTCAGATTTGCTAACTGCCTATCCAGGAGATGCTGACAGGCAAAACGGAGAAGCATGGTATGCGCTGGCAAATAAAATTGGTAATGAATTAGGGCATGATTGCAGTGCAATTTACAGCCGAATGAAGCAATTGGCCCAACTCAAGAAAAAGGGTCCTAAGGCCGTATCGGTACCTTCTGGCGGGGCAGTTCAGATAATGACAATCCACGGTGTTAAAGGGCTTCAATCAAAGGTCGTTGTAGTAGCCGGACTTTTCAATGCCGGTAAAATGGATGCGTCGATGGCGGTAAAAGAAAACGTACTAGTTACCCCCCAAGTTATTGCTGGAAGAATTAATCCATGGATGAGTAGGGAGAGGCCATTCGATGGACTGTGGCAATTCACAAAGAACATGGATTCAGCGCAAACACAAGCAGAAAGAAGGCGTGAGTTTTATGTTGCTTTGACTCGAGTTGAGGATAGATTGATCCTCGTAGGTAGCCATACTAATGAGTTAGATGAAAATGCAATAGAGGGCTGTTTGGAATTGAAAAAGAGTAAGCCGAACAAACGCAGCATGGGATTGATGTTAGTGGAGGGATTGCGAGGCCTCGCCCATTCTAATTCAATAACAGATTCGCCTTGGTTACTCGAAAAAGATATTTTTGGTGCACCATTGACCCCATATGCCGAATCAGAATTGATCATAGATCCATTGAAACTTTATCTCGATTCCGGTTTAGGTGGTAATGCAATATCAAGCATCAGAATTTACCATTCACCAGATTGTTTTGACAGTGTTGAAACCAAGTCACCATTGAGCAATTGGTTAGAGGTTGAAACGAGAGTAAACAAAATATTGAAGGCCAAACCACCAACATCAACAACAATTACCAAATTACCAATGGTTTCCCAATCTATTAGGATGAGTTCACACTCCTTGGACACATCTCATCAATGCCGCCGCCGCCACTGGTTAGAACATATCAAGGGGTGGAAGCCAGAGAAAATGCAACTACTGAATGAACAAGTCGATTCTGCCGAGGATTGGCCAAGCGCTAAAAAATTCGGATTAATAATGCATAGATTGGTCGAAGTTGGCCTTGCTAATCCTGCTGACCTAACTGGAAAGCCTTGTCTCGAATTACCGGAAGGTTGGCGCCAGTCAAACCAAGATGAATTAGCAGATGAATCAGTCATAAAACAAGTACTTGCGGAATTCAATATCGGAATATCTAGTAGCGATAAAAACGATGCAGAGCAAGCCCAAAGAACCTTGCAACGATTAGTCCAATTATCATTATTGACCCAAAATGGATTACTCGGAAAATTATCAGCTGGGGAAACCCAAAATGGATTCACTGTTGAGGGATTGAGAACCGAATTACCATTCTTGTACAAGCACAACATTGCTATGCAAGATAAATTCAAAACAGTATTTTCATTAATGGGGCCACAACCGGTTGCTAATGTAGAACAAGTTACGATTTCGTTTGATGGTCGGGCTGATTTGGTATTGGCATTACGTGATCAATCCAACAAAGGATATTTACAAATCGTTGACTTAAAAACCACCGGCTGTAGAAGTGAATTTGATGAATCAAATGCAAGCAAAGGACATCAATTGCAGAGACTAGAAGGCGACCCATTATCACCATTTGCAACAACCGCTGCAGAAAAGGAGATACTTGAAAAATACCGATTACAACTTACACTATATTCGCTTGCTTTGGAAGCACTAGAGTCTGCAAAACCACAATCAGAACAAAGAGAAATATTGGCACCTGCATTACTTATTGGAGCATCAGGAAGAATGGTTCGCCTTACCGATGAGGAATACCATCAAGCGCGCCAAGACCTGCAAAACCACCTCCTATGGATGGCACAACTCAGTATCACAAATGACGAAACCGATGAACCAGGCCAATTAGCAAAGGACGAAATATCAATCTGTAAACAATGCCCGTATCATAAAGGGAGTATTCGTCTATGTGGGCCAATAGGTTCTGCTACCGGCCACATCAAATATGGCTAGACCTCCCGTCAACAATATGAGTCACTTAAAAGATGTTCAAAAAGGATACTTTTCCCACCTAATCGGTGCATGGAAATATTCTCTAATATTTTTATTCGGAGCAATTCGTTGCATCATTCACGGAGTTATTCCAAACTTCGACCAAAAATGCGCGCAGGACACAGCAAAAAAAGTCAAGATAGATTGAAAATCCATTTCCAATCAACTGATTGTAGAGATAGACTATTGTTTTGTACCCAACATTGTCAATGTTCCAATAAATCCATCTTTTACACCGGTTTTGGTGATTATTACATTGGTGAATCCAGCATTTTCCATAGCATCACGCCATTGTTGTTGACTGAGGGTAGTCATGTGAACATCCAGTGCAATTGGCCATTGCAATGAATCTTTATTTTCAAAATAATGGTCAACACCAGCAACAAAAACCCCACCGCCTTTCAACCATTCATCATGAATTATTTTTATCATTGATATCGGGTCATTTAGGTAGTATAGGAATTCCATACTATGAATCAAATCCACTGGATTTTTTGGCAGCCATTGTGGTAGTTTAGCAATAGAATAATTTCCCTCGGGGTCAATACATTTTGCTTTTTCAATCATAGTACTCGCACCATCAACCCCCTCGGCCGATTGACAATTCTCTATTGCTTGTAATTTACGAACGACCCATCCATTGCCGCAACCAATATCGATTGCAGTAAATGGCCTTTGAGAGAGATTATTGGTTGCTAATGCTAAGTCTAACATTTCTTCAACAGAGGCTGCATGGCCTCTTTCCATGCCTTCATCCTTGCCTTTGCCTGCCCATTCACTGAACACATCTGTAGCATCGCGCATGCACAATGCTCAAGCAAATGGCCTATGAACCGATGCCTCACAGCAGTTATCATGGGCGTAGGGATTGACCTTGTAAAAATGAAAACTCTCATTGAAGAAACTTGGGAGAATGACATCATTCCTTCACTGTCAGAGTATATTCGTATTCCAGCATTATCACCTGCATTTGACTCTAATTGGCAGGAAAACGGTCATATTGAAAATGCAATCCAGCACATTGCCGATTGGTGTAAAATACAAGATATCGAAGGACTCACTGTAGAAATTCGCCGACTTGAAGGAAAAACTCCACTGATATACATGGAAGTCCCAGGTCAATTAGATGAAACAGTATTACTCTATCAGCATGCAGACAAGCAACCTGAATTTGTTGGGTGGCATGAGGGATTAGGGCCATGGACGCCCGTTCGTCGTGGCGACAAATTGTATGGTCGCGGCGGCGCTGATGATGGTTATGGTGCATATGCAAGTCTTACTGCAATACGATGCTTACAACAACAAGGAATTCCTCATGCTAATTTGAAGTTAATCGTAGAGGCCAGTGAAGAATCAGGCTCGCCTGACCTACCTGCACACCTTGAGGCACTCGCAGATAGAATCGGCACACCGGCAATGGTCGTGTGCTTGGATTCTGGAGCAGGAGATTGGGATCATCTTTGGCTCACGACCTCTCTACGAGGGGTAATTGTTGGGACTCTCAATGTAGAGGTTTCAAGTGCAGGTGTACATTCAGGAGACGCAGGAGGAATTATTCCCTCCTCTTTCCGAATTGCACGTAATCTATTGGACCGAATCTCAGATTCTGCTACTGGCATGGTTACTGTTCCAGAACTATGGGTTGATATTCCACAATCTCGAATCGAACAAGCAAGTATCGCTGCCAAAATTCTTGGAGATGAAGTATATTCAAAATTCCCATTTTTAGAAGGTGTTTCTCCAAATGATTCAGATTTAAGCGAATTAATATTGAATAGGACTTGGAGGCCGGCATTGGAAATTATTGGAGCAGATGGTATGCCAACTTGTGCAGCCGGTGGCAATGTGTTACGAACCAATACCAAATTGAAATTATCAATCCGTATTCCTGCCGGCATCGATAGTGAATCAGCAACAGAATTAATTGCTAAAATATTAACAGAAAATCCTCCACAAGGAGCGCACATCACATGGCAAACAGAACATCCAGCCGATGGATTCCATGCAAAACCACTAGCGGATTGGCTAAATTCTGCATTGATAGAAGCGAGTAATAACCACTATGGAAATCCTGTACAATTCATGGGCGAGGGGGGAACAATTCCATTCATGCCTATGTTACAACAGCAATTCCCTCAAGCAGAATTTATGATAACAGGAATATTAGGGCCTGAATCTAATGCTCATGGACCTAATGAATTTACACACATACCTGCTAGTAAAGCGGTTACAGGTTGTGTTGCTGAAGTAATTGCAGCTCATGCTGCGCGAAAATTATGAATCAGCGGAATATTCATTGCGCCAAGATGTGCTAACTTTACTGCCCTTTATGCGTCGGTTTCTTAGGGAGGTGGCATTTGGGTCAAGGCATAGGCTGAGCCTACAGGTGAGATTATGTCCGAAGGAACTATCACTCCAGAAGTTAGAATTAGAGAACTCGAAGAGAAATATGAAACGGAAAAAGAACGTCTGCTAAAGATATTCGCCGCATATGAATCCCAAGTAAAGGATTTAGAAACCGCAAAGGCGGAAATTGAAGTTCTTGAAAATGAAATAATCGACCGTGAGATTCAGAAAGAAACTCAAGAAGCCCTACTCACAGAAAAGGAAGTTCGAATTAGAGAACTTGAATTTAGAGCAGTAAAAGGTGGAAAACAAGTTGAGCGTTTAGAGCCAGCATTGGCAAAAATGGAAGAGAAATTTTCAAAGGAAAAAGACCGTCTTGGAAAAGTCTTTGAGATTGCTGAGGAACTTGATGCTGATTTGAAATTGGCAGTTAAAGAGATGAAGGCTCGTGACGATTGGTATGTGGCTCATATGTCCTTATTTGAAGATCTAAATAAGGCGATAAAGGAACGCTATACAATGATTGAACGCGCGGTTGAGACAGAACGCCAAAGTGAGCATATGTCTAGGGCATTTACCGAACGTGTTGATGAATTGGTCGAGGTAAGGGCTGCTGAAATGACAGAGGAAGATGCAGAAGCATCAGTAGTTGCTGAAGAAACATCATCGGTTGAAGTTGTTGAGGAAGCGGACACAGAAGAAGCAGAAGAAGAATCAGACACAGAGTCTGACGATTGAGGTGTTTCAATGGGTGGTTTAGCCCATGGCGGGCATGGCCCAGTAATCATTCCAATGATGATGGGCGTTAGCGCTGTAGTCGTAGGGGCAATTATCGACCCACTTAGCGGGCTCGTTCCACTATTCGGAATATTTTGTTTGATGCTGTCCGCATTCTTCGCCAATTTTTGGAGAGATCCAGACCGTAAAATCCCTTCTCAACAAGGAATAATCACTTCACCAGCAGACGGCCATGTAATGTTCGCAAAAAGAGAGAGGGCAATCGGTCGCCGTCCGAGTAAGAAAGAATTAGAATCTGGTAAATGCACAAATGACAAGTTGACTGGAGACTGGTATCCCGAACCACTAGATGACCCATTGACATTTACTACAGAACAGCAATTTGAAGCAGTTCCAAAGGGTCAAGAATCAGCAACAGATGTGTGGAGAATTGCTGTTTTCATGTCACCATTAGATGTGCATGTAAATCGCGCTCCAATGGC
>DUCL01000250.1 GCA_012959845.1 Candidatus Poseidoniales archaeon | reverse complement strand
TTATGACAATAATTACGCGTATATTTCTGGTACTATTGCACCTCACGATAGCAGTGCCTTCATCATGTTTGACAATCATTCGTTGAATACGGGAAGTGAAAATAATCGGATTGCATTTGTGTCAAAAATTAATCACAATGGAGAATGGCAATGGGCAAAAACTTGGGATGTTTCTACTTCTACATCGCATGGATTAGCAGTAGCTTCAGATTCAATTGGAAATGTGTTCTTTGCTGGAACTACATATGGTACGAATAAGGTAAACGGCATTGGGTATTCTTCTGGTGGAAATCAGAATTCGTTTATTGCAAAACTCGATAGCAATGGTACATGGCTTTGGATAAAGGAAGTTGAATGTTCATGTACGAATAGTATTGATTCAATTGCAATTGATGTACACGACAATGCCATTGTTGCTGGCTATCATTCTGCACAAATTCAAATTGATTCAATTCAAGTTGCAAATGCTGCAGGTGGTGGAGACATATATATGGCTAAAATCAACTCTACTGGCTCATGGCAATATGCACTAAGTGCAGGTAGTTCAGCATCTGGTGATTCTGCGGGAGGCGTGTTTAGCGACCGTGCAGGAAATGGATATCTTTCTGGAACATTAGGTAGCGGTTCTGTAAGATTTGGCACAATCAATAAACAAAATAGCGATGGTGATAATTGGTTTGTCGCCAAATTAACTAGTGATTACGATGGAGACGGTGACCCAGATACCAAAGATGATGATGATGATGGCGACTATATCATCGATGTATTAGATGACTGCCACTACTCACCAGTTGGATTTGAGTCAATCTCAGCACTTGACCATGATTCTGATGGATGTAGGGATTCTGACGAAGACGATGATGATGATGGTGATGGACTCAATGATTCAATTGATGACTGTAGTAGGGGAGTGACTGGATGGACTTCAACCAATTTATCCGACTTCGATTCAGATGGATGTATGGATGCATTAGAAGATTATGACGATGATGCTGATGGTTTTGAAGACTATCTTGACTACTGTCCTCGGATACCTGGAAATTCCACTTTGATATTTGAACAAGGTTGTCCTGATTCAGACGGTGATGGGCGCCCAGATATTCTCGACCCATTCGTTGATGACCCAACTGAATGGCAAGACACTGATGGTGATGGAGTTGGCAATAATAGCGATGCATTCCCATTAGATGCAACACAGCAATCCGATACCGATGGTGATGGTTATGGAGACGAAGAATATGGAAACGGTGGAGATTCTTGTCCAATGATATTTGGTAACTCTACGATTGACAGAAAGGGCTGTATTGATAGTGATGGAGATGGCTGGAGTGATTTTGGTGATGATTTCCCTAACGACCCTGCTATTCATCTAGATACTGATGGAGATACAATTCCAGATTATTTGGACGACTTCCCATTTGACCCTACTCAATGGCGTGATTCTGATGGTGATGGTTATGGTGACAATGCCAACGGTAACCTCGGCGATGTATTCCCTAACGACCCTAGTCGTCACTTTGATTCAGACCGTGATGGAGTAGATGACTTCACCGATGACTTCCCATTTGACCCGACACAATGGGTCGATGCTGATGGTGACGGAATGGGTGATAATCCGATGGGAATTGGCGCTGATCATTTCCCTAATGACCCGACGCAGTGGGGGGATATTGACGGTGATGGATATGGTGATAACCAATCTGGAAACAATCCTGATGATTTCCCAATTGATGCTACACAGTGGTCTGATGCTGATGGTGATGGTTATGGAGATAATCCTGTAGGAAGATTGTATGACTTATTCCCTAATGATGGCACGCAGTGGGAAGATGCTGATGGTGATGGATTAGGTGACAATCCTACAGGAGATAACGCGGACCCATATCTCAATGATTTTGATAATGATGGATATCCAGATAATATTGATATTTTACCTAAATTATATTCTCCTGGTGACCATGATAATGATGGATGCTTTGACGATGTTGATGTATTCCCTACAAATGCCAATGAATGTTTTGATTTTGATGGAGATGGAGATGGAGATAATGCTGATTCTGATGATGATAATGATGGATGGGCTGATACCGATGAAAGAAGATTAGGAACTAATCCTTTTGATGCAAATGAAGTACCGGTTGATAGTTTTGAAATTGTAATTCCTGGAACTTCAATCGGTTTAGGTGCTTGGGATTTGATGGGAATGTTCGGTGGTATTCCATTATTCGCATGGATTGGTTATGGATTTGCTACAAGAAATGGACGTTGTGAGCGCTATGTTCAAGAATTGAATGCAGCAACAACTCGCAAGGAGTTGGAAGATATTGCAATACGTTCAGAATATTCATTGATGCTTAGAATGCTTGGACCTCATCAAGGAATTAAATTAGAACGCTTACGTGCAGAATTGGACGATGAACTTGAAAGAGAAGAGCACTTGATCGTTCAAGGATTTGACCAAACCGAGTTAGTAGAAAAGAATGAGGAACTAATAGCAGGTAGCGACGCAAAGGCACTTCCAGAAATTAGTTCACATAATGCTCCAGCAATTACTCTTAACGCTGAAAAGTTTGATGATGACGGATATGAATGGGTCGAGTTTGAAGGTGTAAACTGGTACAGAGTAATAGATTCAAACGATGAATGGATTATTTTTGAATGAAAATTCGATTAGCGCAAGCCCACTCTCGACATATAATAATTCATTGAGAGTGGGCGATGCAGTCTTTGATATGGACTGATATCAATCAATAGTTATCGAGGGAATGTCAAAGACGCATCGTCCACTTGGCTAAAATAAAATAAAACTCAAGTGGGCGATGCAGCCAATGAACTGGACTGAGCGAAGCAAAGGAAGTTCTCGGCGCAAGCCCACTCTCGAAATATAATAATTCATTGAGAGTGGGCGATGCAGGATTTGAACCCGCGTCGACGGGTTCGAAGCCCATCAGGATATCCAGGCTACCCTAACCGCCCTTATTTCGCTCCAACAGCCCACCCTTTTTGAATAAGTTGGGTGCGCTGGCAGGAATATGGGCCGCTCACTTCCATGTATTCCAATGGGCTGTTCAGCATGTTGTAGAGAGACAACAATGCCTCTTACCAAGGCAGAGTCTGCAAGATTGGCACGAAGAACTGGGATGGCTGTTGAAAAATTCACGTGGAAGAATGAACAGGGAATACTAACTCTACTCAATGATGATAAAACTCGGGCTTGTGTTTTTCTGCTTACCGATTCTTCTGATACAAATGCTGAAGGAATGTGTTCTGTATATGATGCAAGGCCTAAAGGTTGCAAAACATATCCATATGTATTGTCTAAAGATGATGCTGCAATACTGGATGATGGTTGCCCGCATAAGGAACAATTTCCGCCACCAAGTGATGATGATGCTGCAACATTACTCAATTTAGAAGAACGTATTTTGCGTGAATCACAAGACGACTAAGGCTTCCATGAACATGTTCAATCCATCGGTTTTTTATTTGCCAGCCGCTTGATTTCATCAATTGTTGTAGTGAATGCCAATCGCCATGCAATAAATCCACTTGCGATTTATTATCTAGAGCGCTATTTATTTGCGCAGGCATTGAATTAATTGGAACTATCAATACCAGACTCGCTTCATTAGATGCTACTTGATGAGCGCTAGTCAGCGTTTTTGTTAGTAATTCATCATGCTCTAATGAGCCTTGAGAGTTTCTTCCATAAGGGGGGTCCAATACAAATCCCTTAACTTGGCCAATCCATGATTTGTCAATGCTGGCCGCGATATTTGTTGCATCGCCTCGCACTATCTTTGCAGAAGATTGGGTAATGTTCTGTTGTTTGAGTAACCAATTTAGATTTTGATTTGCCCCTTCTACCATCTGTGAATTAAGGTCAATACCCAATGCTTGCCGATTGGTTGCTGCTGCTTCGATGATGAATCCCCCTGTTCCTGTCATCGCATCGATTACTGGGCCATTTCCAATAGGACCTGCTGCAAGGTTTACGGCTAAGAGGGCCAAACGAGGAGATAGGCTAACCGGTTTGAAAAAAGGGCGTTGCGTTGCTTTTCTATGTGCCACTCCCTCGCTTCCGGACTCATCTCCAACCATCCAGCCACAAGCAATTTGGGATGAACTTCCATCAATTGTAATTGAAAAACGATTGGCTGGGTTTGACAAATCTATTTGCCATCCTATCCTACTCATTATTCCACCAATCTTACCAGCGATTTGACTTGAACTAAATTGTGATAATTTCCCTTCTATCCGTAAAGGGACTACTGCCATCTTTCCTTCTCGCTGATTGTTTTGCAAATAATTTTCAACTTTCTCCAACAATATTGATTCATCATTTTGCCAATTGTGAATGAATCCATTTAGCAAAATTGCCTGGCAACCACTCGATACCGATAGTGTCTCAAACGCTTCACTCGGAGTCAATTCACCCTCTAATTTCGCAAACCGATTTGACTCGCTTATTATTGGGTTATGGCTTGGTAGCAAAGCCGCTAACTCTGCCATAGCAAGAGCTGGGTGCCATCCGCGAAGGACTGCAATGTGCTGCGCCATATTCACTGCTCATCGCTAATCCCTCTTGATGCTCTCGTAGGCCAATGGCTACATACTGTCGCCTTATTTGTCAACACATGGGCTGCAACCTGAAGGACATCGCGCCTAAAGAACCGATAGAACTCGCAAGCCTTTCTGGTAAGCGTGTCGGCATTGATGCCTTTCTCACAGCCTTCCAATTTTTGACGACAATGAGAGACCTTTCACCGCAAGGAGATGGTGGACCATTACGAAGTAAAGACGGCAAAGTAGTTTCCCATTTGATGGGTTTTCTCAACCGTACATGCACATTGCTATCTCATGGAATCAAACCAATTTATGTCTTTGATGGACGCTCTCCTGAATTAAAAGCAGATGAGATTGCTGCAAGAAGAAAAAGAAGAGAGGAGGCAGAGAAGATCCACAAAGAAGCATTGGCTGCTGGTGACTTTAAGTTAGCACAAAAAATGGCACAACGAATAATGCATTTCAGCCCTGAGATGGTTGATGAAACAAAGAGATTATTGGATTTGTTAGGTGTTCCATGGGTTGATGCCAAAGCAGAAGGTGAGGCTCAAGCAGCGGTAATGGCTGCAAATGGTCAACTGGATGTTGTTGCTACACAAGATTGGGATGCAGTTCTTTATGGCACTCCATTCTTGGTCAGAAATTTAATGAATCACGGAAGCAAAAGTTACGGTAAGGTCGTTTCTGCAGAAAAAATCATGCTTGAAGATGTGTTAAAGGAAAATCAACTGACAAGAGAGCAATTGGTCGATTTAGCGATAATGATCGGAACTGATTTCCACCCGGGAATAAGAGGTATTGGTCCAAAGACTGGTTTGAAACTGATTAAAGAATTCAATACTATTGAAGCGATTTGCGCGGCTAAGGACAAGGAAGTACCTCTACGGCTTGACGAAATTAGAGAAATATTCCATAACCATCCGGTCAATCAAGTCGCTGATGAAGACCTACAACCTGGAGTGATTGATATTAATGGCCTCAAAAAATTTCTCATGGAAGAAAGACAATTTAGCCAAAGACGAATGGATAATGCATTTAAAAAATTACGAGAAGGTGGTTTGATTAGAGAAGGTGGCCAAACATCTCTTTTCTCTTTCTAATCATCACTCATAAATCTCAGTGGATTTGCAAGAACATCAACTCCTGCAAATTGTGTAATATTTCCTCTTGCTATTGATTGTGGGTCATTAAGGGCTTCTTCAATCGTGTTAACTGGGGCGCTTGGAATACCTGTCAGTAATTCTTTAAGTTGTATTCTAGTGAAGGGTTTACAAGCATTTTGAACGAGTTTTTCTATCTGTTCTCGCTCAGCAATTCTGCCTGCATTTGTATCCCATTGAGGCTTTGCTGGAATCTCTAATATCTCTGCCATCTTTTGCCATTGTGGGTCACTGCCAACCGCAATAACAAACCATCCATCTTCAACTTCAAATGCTCTATATGGGACTAGGTTTGGGTGGGCAGAGCCCATTCTATGTGGTGACTTACCACTCTCAAGGAAATTGTGTGCTTGATTTACAAGTGCTGCTATTGCACAATCCCATAATGAAATCTCAATATTCTTTACAACGCCTGTTCTTTCTCGATGGAATAATGCGGCCAATATTGCTGAAACTGCATTTAATCCAGTAATGACATCAATTAATGCTACTCCGACTTTGTTAGGTGGACCATCCGCTTCACCGGTAACGCTCATCAATCCGCTTTGTGCTTGCATTGCCAAATCATATCCTGGCTCATCCTTACGAGGACCTGTCGCCCCATAACCAGACATTGAGCACAAGATGACATGCTGTGGCATTGGACCTAGAAGGCGTTGAAGAGTTCCTGGTTTGAAATTTTCAACTACCACATCGCTCTGCTCAATCAATTTTCTAATCCGCTCTCTTTCGTTTTTTAGATTAGCAGTAATCACTTGTTTGCCTCGATTAGCGGACAAATAGTAGGCTGCAACTTCTTCACCATCAAAGCCTGTAGCGAATGGAGGACCCCAATGACGAGTATCATCTCCCCAAGGTGCTTCGACCTTAGTTACCTCTGCTCCAAAATCGGAGAGATATTGAGTCGCTAATGGGCCTGCCAAAATGCGTGATAAATCTAAAACTTTGATGCCGCTTAGAATCTCTTGCATGCTAGACCCTACAACTACTAAATAATGAAAGAAATGGTTGGGAAGTTACCAAGGCCTCAACCCTGATAACTTCGTCTTCATTCAAGCGCACTTGAATGTATTATTGAATCAGATAAAGAATTATTCTTTACTCAGTTGTTCTTGTCGTTTTGAACTTGCTTGCGGACACCTTGTGCGTCTGCTTTGATAGCTTGCATAGCCTTTCGCACACGTGTACCTGCTGCACTGTTGCCCTTGTCGTGCTTTGCAGCATCAACAAGTGCGGAATTCAAGTCGTCAATCATCTTCTGAACATTAGCCTCTACGGACATAACTACACCGCTGCGTCTTCGGTCTTTATCTATTGCGCCGGCGCAGTTTGGGCGATTTTCGCCCTAAACGCAGTACTGCGAGGACTTTACGGAAAATCAACAAAATTAATATTGAGCATAATATTTTCCCCGTTTTCGAGAGATTCTCATACAATCAATTGAAAACCCCCATGCTAAAGGGCTGTTTAAGGGAGATGGGTTGTATGAGATTCGGCATTCGAGACACATTACCTGACCCCGACCCAGTGGTTACACAAGAATGGGTTGAATCAATTCTTGCAGTTGCTGAAAGGTTAGGTGATGAAGAAGCTCGTCGTTTACTTCTTGCAACGGTTGATGCTGCTCAGGATGCTGGAGTCGATATTGATTTGGTCAATACTCCTTATTTGAATACAATTCACCCTTCAATGCAAGGAACATATCCAGGCGATTTAGCAATGGAAGAAAAAATACATCAAGTAATTCGTTGGAATGCAATGATGATGGTCACTCGCGCTAACAAAGCCAATGATGGAATAGGAGGGCATATCTCTACATATGCTTCGACAAGCCATGCTTGGGAAGTTTGTTTCAACCATTTCTTTAGAGGCAAAGATGGTGATGGTTCAGGAGATCACCTCTATTGGCAAGGCCATGCTTCACCAGGAATTTATGCTCGCTCTTGGCTAGAAGGACGTTTCACTGAAGAAAATATGGATTTGTTTAGGCAAGAAGTCGGTGGTTGTGGATTATCATCCTACCCACATCCGCGATTAATGCCCGAATATTGGGAGTTTCCTTCTGTCAGCATGGGTTTGGGGGCGATGACCGCCATTCACCAAGCGAGATTCAATCGCTATTTAGAGGATAGAGGGCTTTGTTCAACCGCCGCTTCTCGGGTTTGGTATACGATGGGTGATGGAGAATCTGATGAGCCTGAATCATTATCACAATTATCGCTAGCAGGTAGAGAAGGACTTGACAATATCACTATGACGATGAATTGTAATTTACAACGGCTTGATGGTCCAGTGCGTGGAAATTCAAAAATTGTTCAGGAATTAGAAGGGCGCTTTAGAGGTGCTGGATGGAATGTTATCAAGGTTCTATGGGGTAGTTCATGGGATGCTTTATTTGAAGTGGATAGCAAAGGTCTAATCGCAAAAAGAATGAGTCAATTAGTCGATGGTGATGAACAAAGAATCATGACTTCATCTGGTGAAATAATCCGTAATGACCTATTCAATAGTGATGGATTGAAAGCGCTTGTCTCTCACCTTAGTGATGAGCAATTAGAAGATTTGTGTGCCGACTTAGGTGGGCATGATTTCCTGAAGATGCACGCAGCATATGCTACTGCTACCGCCCACAAAGGCCAGCCAACAGTTGTGATAATGCGTACGACCAAAGGGCATGGCATTGGGCCTTCCTTTGCAGGGAAAAATTCCACCCATGGTAAGAAAAAGGCCGACATGGATTCAATCAAATGGATGAGGGATGATATGGAATTGGATTTCACTGATGAGCAATTAGAATCTTATCCTTACATTCTTCCAAAGAATGTACCAGAGATTGTTGATTATGTCAAGGCACGCCGAACTGCTTTGGATGGTTTTGTTCCGAAAAGAATTAACTATCCTTCAACATTGACCTTACCGGGAAATGAAACTTATAGTGCATTTGATGAAGGTACTAAAGGTAAATCTGAAGTTTCCACAACAATGGCTTTCGTTAGACTGATGAGGTCACTAATGAAATCAAAAGAAATTGGTAGCCTAATCGTTCCAATCATCCCAGATGAGGCGAGAACTTTTGGTATGGACCCGTTATTTGCTGAATTTGGTATTTATCATCCTGAAGGTCAATTGTACAAACCAGTAGATCACAAGGTTTTGATGAAATATAAGGAATCGTCCAAAGGACAAATATTCGAAGAAGGAATAAATGAGGCTGGTGCAACTTCTACCTTTATCGCTTCAGCGACCTCTTATGCAACACATAATTGCCCAACGATACCATTCTACACATTTTACTCAATGTTTGGATTCCAACGAGTTGCTGATTTGATTTGGTCTGCAGCAGACCAACGCGCTCGTGGATTCCTAATGGGTGCAACCTCAGGAAGAACTACACTAAATGGTGAAGGATTACAACATCAGGATGGACATTCTCTACTAATGGCTCATACTAATTCTGCAGTTCGTGCATGGGACCCAGCATTTGCTTACGAATTGGCAACCATTATCCAGCATGGAATTGATGAAATGTATGGGCAAAACAAGGATTTGTTATACTATATCGCAATCTACAATGAAAATCATCCTATGCCACCTAAACCCGAAGGTGTGGATGAAGGAATTCTTCGTGGATTGTATCGTTTGCGTGGAGCACCGCAAGGTGAAGGCGGGCCAGTAGTACGGTTAATCGCTTCAGGACCAATTATGCTACAGGCTTTTGAGGCTGTGGAATTATTGGAAACGTTTGGAGTTCGAAGTGAGATTTGGTCTGCAACTTCATATGGAGAATTAAGACGCGAAGGTTTGGAAGTAAATCGCTGGAATAGACAAAATCCGGATAAGGAAGCAAAGCAACCTTGGGTTCAACAACATCTTGGAAGTGGAGTATATCCTACGATTGCTGTTTCAGATAATATGGTAGCAGTTCCAGATATGATTCGTCAATGGGTTGGTGGAGATTATACAGTTTTAGGAACTGATGGTTTTGGCAGGTCCGATACAAGACCTGCCCTACGTCGTTTCTTTGAAATCGATGCCGTTGCTATTACATTAGCTGCGCTTTCTTCACTTGTTAGAGATGGTTCTTTTGATGCGAAAGTCTATACAAATGCTGAGAAGCAATTTGCGATTTCTAATGAGAGAAATGATATCGCAGACTCTTGAGCCCCCTAAACGGGCAACTGAAAGCCTGAGCAGTCCCTAGCGTGTGTTGCGCCCCGCAGTATCGCATTTAGACGGCTAAAAAACCCTATTTCAAGGCATAATTTAG
>DUCL01000249.1 GCA_012959845.1 Candidatus Poseidoniales archaeon | reverse complement strand
AGAAACATACTTGGCAGGGTTGCTTGCCAATTCTATTTGAGGCCCATCGATTTGTTTTGACTTTTCAATTACTAGTTCAATTTCGCTAATAGTGTTATCAATTGAACCACCATCCAGTACCAAAATCATATGGTCATTCACAGGATGGTCTTGTGAAATAAGTGATTCAAGGCATTTTCCAATATGCCCTTCTTCATTTAACACGGGAATGACTGTGGCGATTGTAGGCCCATTGTGCACAGTCATGAGTGTTGGCCGCAGGTGAAGGACTTTGACACTTCGCCCTCATTTTACCACTAAAGGCAAGTTCATCAAGTGGCAACATCTCGACCAAAACATGTCAGCACCGCTACTCCGATTAACAGGTGTTGGCGAGGGCATTGAGATTTGTATTGAGACAAAACTCAAGGGAGCAGATTCTCCAGCAAAAGTCGCTGAATCAATTCTACAAATTTTTCCTGACTTTCCAATTCCAGATAATTGTGCCGAACCAACACTTGGCCAAGGCTCTAACTTTGATTGGAAAGCAACACAGATTGACTTAGCGCATTTTTTGAAACTACTTCATCAGCAGAGAATTTTAGACACCGCATTAGATGCAATGAGTAAGAATTTACAAGATAGAACAACAGTATTTGAGTTGTCAAGACAAGCGGCATTGGCTGGGAAAATTTCATTTCCCCTACCAAACGAAATCCCTCTTGGTGGAGTGTTTACTGTGACTCTTGTTAGCGATGATCTAAACGATTGGTTAGAAGCTGCTACATGGCATGCAGGAAGAGATTCCGTGCCGCGCACGATAGGAGACGACAATACCATGGCTGCCGACGGTGAAGCAGCAACTTGGGTTTGAATGGTATTGTCAACGTTCACTATCAAAGACCATTAGATGATTCAAATCTGGTACCATCATGGAAGATGCGGTGTGGTTGCGTGAAATGCTATCCCAAGAACTTGAAGTTCGTCCACCAAGAAGCCTAAAAGCAGAGCAAAAGTTTCTAGCCGGCAATATTGCAACACTAAGACAAGACGGGCAGATAATTGGCTATACTGATATTCGCAATTATGGGAAAACTGCAGAAATTACTACATTTATTATTGACCCGAAGTATAGAGGTAAGGGTAATGCCAAGAAATTAGTTCTAATGGCGATTGAAATGTCGCCCCAGAAAATAATCCTGAGTTGTACCAAGAATCCAAAAATGGCGAATGTATTGGAGGATTGCGGGTTTGAGATAACTCATTGGCCTGGTTTAAAAGAATATATTTTGTTAACTATTAACACAATTAAGAGAATTTTCTCGATGTTATTTCGCTTGGAGTTCAAACGTTTGTGGATTCAAGCCAAGGGATTTATGAAATACAAAATATACAAGTTGGAAAGATGATAATGCTCATTCCTGTTGTAAGAATTGCGCAATACTCCCATCAGAACCAATCCACTCAATGTCGATTAGTTCGTTCTTTGGGTGCCACATTAATTGTGAATGTGCAGTAAGTGATTCTGTATTGTCAATATCAATAATTCCATCATATTGACATTTTATGAGATGAAGACAAATCTCTTTATCAGTTAATTGATGATGCCAAGTGCCAACATTATTGATTGGCCTAACCTTAAGTGTCAACTCTTCCATTATTTCTCTTTCAATTGCTGTTAATGGAGTTTCTCCAGATTCCAATTTACCGCCAGGGAATTCCCATTTATTTGCAAATTCATCTCCTTCACTACGTTTGGCTATCAAAAATGAATCATCATTTTCTATTAATGCTGCTGCCACTTCTATTACTGGCAGATACAACATATGGGCAATACAATCTTTGACAATGTCTTGACAGCGGCTAATCGAATAATTTGACTCAAGAGGTAAGTGAAGGAAAAAGCAAGGTAGTTCTCTTGAATACTTATCCTTGATTTGCAAATTGTGTATTGTGTCTAGGGTTCTGTATAATGTTTCATTACACAAATATTCACCTGCATCATCACTGAATATTACTTCATTGGAAAAGTTTTCAAGTTTCCAGTATTGATGCTGAATATTTGAAGATAAATCGCCACTACCAGAAATAGCAGTTGATACTATCTTTCTGCCACTATTATCCTCAATTCGCATATCAATAAGGTCTTTTGCCACTCTTTCAATCCTTGGCTGTAGTGATTTTTCAGCGAGGCCAATGTGTATTATTGCATCGTATTTGTGGCCATTTCTAAGCAATTCTGATACGACTTTAGAACCAGATAAGTCAACAGATAATTCAATTGTTTCAACATTTACTTGGATGACATCAAGTTGCCGCTTTCTTAGAGTGGCCCATGGGTCTGCAATAGTAGCACTATCTGGAAATGATTTTGCCACCTGCCAAGAGATATTGGTTTGGTGCTGGGCGAATGGATGGAAACCCGTTAGTAGAACTTTCATCATTGCACCCGACTTCTGCTAATCGTCTAAGTTTTTGATATAATTGGCCCGAAACCGCCGTCATATTGACAAAGCCCCTACTACAGTTGATAGATGAGGCGGAGATTGATGGATGACATAGTCGTACAATTTCCGGTCGAAAAAAAAGGTTTGCGTCCGTTATCACTAATCAAAGAAATTTGGCGTGAGATCACTTTTGGAGTGGGCATGTGGGGCACGTTGCGACCACTTGTTGCAGCATTGGCCGCTGCTGTCCCATTCTTGTTCTTAGGCCAGCACTTCAATCGAAAACACAGAAGAGCAATGGATTGGACTCTATTGCAGATTCCATTGGCATTAACCGTAGTTCTCTGGATTGCTCTTTGGGCATATTCTATTTTTGATGCTTGGAAGGATGCAACAAAGATGGTAGTTGGTAAAAAATAATCCAACTCTAAATTTGGCTACTTACTTCTATAGTCCCTGCTGCCATTCCCGCAAGGTCGTCTTTATCGTCTTGGTCAAATTCATTAGGTAAATCACCTGATATGAAATTGGCAACAGTCACAGATTCAATTGCCCAATACATTACCGAATCTTCATTATTTGAATGGCCGGGTTTGTCTGATGCTTCATGGTCTGCCGGTGAAGTATATACCAAATTTACTAGGCCCAGCAAATGACCTGCTTCATGGACTATTACACTATTTTCAACATCTTCTGCACTCGGCCTATTGAGGAAACCGGCTGCACCATCAACCGATTCACCGAAAATTGCAATGGTTGAAGCATCTACTGCAACTCCTAACACATTATCATCATCATTCGTTTCAGCCGGGAATATTAATTGCCATCGTAATGTTTTGCCATTGGTTGGTTCGACTTGCTTATTGGCCCATCCTTGTTCTCGAACATCATCTGCACTCCATGTGCCGACATCAGCAAAATCAGTTTCAGTGAATTCTAAGGAAATCCCTTTTGAGAAACTACAAACTTCACCAATTCTTTGCTTTAGTAGGTCAGTACTGGAAGTTTCAGGTTTGTAGCCTGCTTCATAGTCAATTTCTAGGACCATTTTATCGTGCGAATCTGTCAAGCAAGCCATTGTTAAACCGCCAGGAATGCCTTTTAATTGGGGCATTACACCATCTAATACATCATCTCCAATACACCCTGAAAGAACTGGAGAGAACAACAAAATGCTCAGCAATACGATGAGTGGCCTGCTGTGCATGAATAATCGCCTACTTCCTTACATTTCAAAGTCATGTATTTCAGTTTACCAATCTTCGGGAATCTCAATTGGTGAAAAGAGTTGTCCAGGACCATTTGCCTTAGATAATTGAGTACGTGCAATTTGTTCCCATGGCCGCAATGCGAGTAGTGCATCGGCCAAAGTGAAATCGGTCTCAATCAATGTAACTCTAATCAAAGTCTCAAGAATATCCATTCTTTGCTCATCGACTATTGACATCACCTTTTCGAGTTCAAACGAAGATTGAACTGAAGAATCTATTTCATCATCATCAAGCAAATCCCAAGAGTGCATTACTTTGTTTGGAAACGTGTCACTACTAATTTCAATATGCTCATTTAAGGATTTCATCAATCCAGCAATTTGCTTTGAAACCACCATGCTGACTTCTACTAATGGCATACTCAATTGTTGAATCAAGTGAACCATTCGCTCTTGTAGAGTTACCATTCCCTGTAGGGCATTTTCAATATCCTCTTCAGCCATTTCAATACATCCGGCGCGAAGTAACTGTATTTCAATCATTAAGGGCATCTAAATATTGCCAGCCGAAATGCTCCCACTGGTCTTGTGACCAACCATCAGGGAGTCCGCTTGGAGGTATTGGAGGTTCGCCTCTAGACTCCTCAGCATCTTCTTCTGCCGCATCTGTATCCGCAGGTGCTAGCGGTGGAGGAATTGGTGCTGGAAGATTACCAGCAAGCGTATTTGGAGGAGGGAACACCAAGCCAGGTGGTGGTGGTAAATTCATATCAATCTCTGGTAGTTCCTTGGTATTGATATCTGCTAACACTTCAGCAGTTTGGTCACTCTCTTCAAATTCTTCATCCCTTAAAATTCTTCTACTCACTACCATGGTATAGACTCCAAATCCAACAGACAATATTGCAATGACGAACAAGATTATTGTGAATTGGTCTTCACTTGCCTGTTCCTTCAATGCATCTGCATCACGAGATGTTTGATGTTTGATGATAAGCGGGTCAACTGTTTTTCTATCCATTTCAACCCCATCAACTAGGACTAGCACTCTGAATTCAATTTGCTCTCCGGCTTCTACATCCGCTATTGCCCCTAATGAGGCTTGGATATCTGCACCGGCACCTGCTTCTAGTGATACAGTACTAATTTCCGCCCAGTTTCCGCCAACTATCAAACGTTGTAGCACAAATGCAACATCGCCCTTGCCTCCACTATTCTTGGCCTTTACAACCATGTTTACCTGTTGCCCTGTGATTGGGCTTGGTTCATCCCAAATTAGCGAAGTGGTGTCGGCATTCAAGTTGAAACTTGGCCCTAATAAAGCAAGATTCCATGAAGCATATGGCTCATCAACCGAATTAAAGTAAATATCAAACGGATTACCGGATTCATCGGAACCGGAAATCCACACATCAACAACATATGATGGCAACAACATTGTCGCACCGGAATCTGTCAAATCAAGATGTCCGGTCCAAAAGAATTGCTCTCCGAAAGGAGTAGTATCTGGTAGTGGTAAACTTCCCCGTGAAATTTCAGCTTCTCCGGCTCTTACTCGGTAATGCAATACTGCCGGTTCATTCATATTGAAACCGTGGTCATCAATAGTTTCTAACATCACTAATAGGTCTGCACAATCACCAATAGAAAGTTCGCCTCCAGAAGAAACATCGTTCAAAATAATTGATGAAATTGTGGGTCTGCTGCTATCGACAGCAAGTCTAACACGAGGTACGAAATTTGTCTCGTCAAAGGCAAGTCCGGGTAGATCATCCAACTTCAATCTAAGGTCCAAATGTCCGGAACGCACCGCTGGAATCAGCAGGTCCAAACTAAATTCACCATCAAGTCTTGTAGATGTTTTCCATTCGTGGTCGTAGTCACCAAAAATAACATCAAATGCACCTGCAGGTGCAGGCATTTCATCTTCTGAGAATAATACTCGCCCACTTACTCTCAGTGCCTGACCGGCACCGATAAGAGTCTCAGCGATCTCAGAATTGTAATGATTTGTACTATCTCTTAATTCAATGGCTCGAATATGTCCTTCCATTGTGTCAAAGCGGAAATCATTATCCAAACTCCACCAGTCATTTCCTAATCCTGCTTCCGCTTCGAAACAAGGAGTTTCTTCTCCATCATTACACGGCAAATCAGTTACCAATATTTTTGGAATAAAATTGGATAATCCGTTGGTGTCAAAGGTCTCTGGGAAAGTCCAAGTCAATTGGAACCTTGCCTTGATAATAATTATTGAGTCATTATTTTCATTAAGTTCAACCGACGAATAGATATTTGAAACTGCAATATTATCCGAGCCAGATTCCATCAATGCCATCGGTTGGCCAGTTCCATCATCTTGTAGAGTAATGAAAATTGAATTGTCATCATCAGAGAAATCACCTCCCAATGCTAATTGAACCGTTTGAATATCTCTCCATCCGTTTCTATCACTCAAAACGATTTGCGCAGTATATGCGATTCCTGGGTGTAGAGGTTCTAGGTCATTATGGCCTATGACAGTTGAATTGCTCAAATCTAATGCTGGTTCAAATTCCTCCCTAATTCTATAGGTGGATAAATCCGCCGACCAATCTGGAACTGCTTCACCTGGTGCATAACCACAAGGATTTGCAGAATCGGGACAAACTGGTCCACCACCCATAGCAACCGCATTCTGTTGTGCATCCTTACCTGTTACGAAGAAGGAAACATATTGACCATGTTGTAACATTGAATCATCGATGGAACCTTGGAAAATATTCAACCCACCGGCTCTGGTTTCAGGTGAGGAAAGAGTCTTTAGTTCATATTCATCAGCATTTGGTAAGCCATCAAAATTATAATCAGTGCAGCCAAGTGCTTCATTCGCTCTACATCCAATCCAATAATTCAAGGTTATTTGAGTTGGAGGGTCAACTGAATCTTGAATAAAAACATCGACCGATTGCCCACTTCCAGGAGGTGCTGCATGACGTTCAAGACCGTCTGCAGGATTAACTGATAGCAGTAGAGGAGAGTTTCCATCAAGTACCAATCTTATGCTATTATAGCCAGGATTGACAAATGTCGAGCCATTTATCATATTTACTGCCTGCACATAGAATACCATTCCTCCAGGTGATGATTCCAATGGTGATTGAATTGTGATATTATAATCTCCGAATGCAGGATTGGCTTCCTCTACTAAGAGTATAGGTTCATCGATTGGAACACCATCGTGAGTAACATTTTGTCCGAGTATCCTTAAGTTGAAATTACCTGCCTCTGGACTAAGTTGTGAGCCTTGGAAGTGTATTTGTCCACTGAAAGACAGATTGAATCCTCCGCGCACCCAATCTAAAGAATATAATTCTCTGCCAGTTTCCTCCCAAACCCTAAGACCATCGAGTTGAATATCATTTTCAACTTTTAGATCTAATGCTTCAGTTTCCCAAGAATTAACTGCAGTTCCTAAATCATCCTCTACAGAAATATATGCTTGGGCACTACTCTCATCATCCCAAGTCCAGTTGACCTTCATTGGCATTCTAATGTTTAGAAGCCCATTTGCATCAGTCATAGAGGTGCAATTTGCCGTATCAAATTGGACTATTCCCCCTACATCATTGATCGTTGAGCAACTATCTCCTCTAACCCACGAAAATTTTGGATTGTCACCATATGAATGCTCAAGGGCAACCACTGTTTTTGTCACCCTATCTACTTCATCGCCATTGGCAACTCTGACGACAAGATTTCGGTATACTCCATCCGGTGATACTTGGCCACCTTCTAGGCTTGCATCAATTGCTCTAGTTTGCATTTTGTAAGCGACATCAATGTTTGAAATTTTAATTCTACCTGAAGTTGCGGCCTTTACGCCTATTGAGACCAATACATCGCCAAATCCATTTTCAGGAATTGCATCATTGAATGCTTGAATCATTGTAGGAGAGAATTTAACATCCACACCAACGACTGAATCATCACTCGCTTCAACTGATGATTCATTGAGGAATTGAAGTGACTCCCAGTCCCATTGTCCATCATTAGCAATATCTAATTTCGGCCGGTCAGGATATCCTTCTTCATAGTTGAGAATAAATGAATCAATTAGTGGAGTTGTTGTAATATCATTAGATGTAATATCGATTGTATAGCGCAGAATATCTCCGGCACCATCTGTTGAGAAACTAGTTTCTTGACCATTGATAGCAGGCAACCAAGTGGTACCATTGTCATTTGATACCATGACTTGTACAGTTGAACCACTCGGCTCGTCCGAAACCCACACCGGCCTTACTTTACCAACTTTAGTTCCGGTTGGATAATATGGTGAAATCCAAGAACCTGAAGAGGCGTAAGTAGTTGAATATTCTAAATCAACCCACCACGAAACAGCGGTAGTACCAATTAATTGGGCTTTCCAAACTAATTCCTTTCCAGGGAAATCAAAATGAATTGTTTCATTTGATTCAACTTGCTGCCAATGGGTTCCATTATCGGCTGATATCCAGTAATCAACTCTATCACCGATTGAGGCTGCTGATGAATATGTAACCATATTTGCAGCGACAACATTTTCAGAACTTTGAGTCACAGGCCCATACCAAGTTGTTGTTCCCGGGGCTGGTGTTGTTTCGTATTGCCAACCAGTTCCATATTCTCGATAGTATAGTGTATTACTACTCCAAGTTGAATATCCACTGTCAACAGTCACAAATCGTTCTCCATCAAACTGCAATCCATAACCAAGTGCTGAAACTTGCTTGATTCCTGATTGAGGTACTAAAGATGAGGATTGACCAGATATTGCCCACGCTTCAAGTTGGTCTTTGTCATTGTAGACAGTTCCTTTTTGACATCTCATGAAGAATGTCGTTGCATTGACTTCCAACCCTCTAACGAGTTTCCCAGTCTCGCCACATTCCCAAGTTGAACCACTTGTTGATGAGTAAGAATAACTTTCCTGTCCTCTTGTATATTGGCCAGGTGAGTTGCCATCAAATGTATAAGGGACAATTCTTCTTTGTGAATTGTGAAGTATCCAAACTAGATCTTGCTCTCTATCATATGCAATTCCAGTATAATCACCATATTGTGGTGATACATCGTATGAATCAATACATGTCCAAACATCATCACGTGAAATATCCATTTCAATTACTCGATGATATTGAGTTGGTGCTGAGGAACTGTATGTGTATTTGTACCCAGATAGAATTCCAAACAATCTTTCATCATCGGTTATCGTCCAATCTCTGAATCCATATTGACCATAATAACTGGAACTGTGCTTTTGAGGCAGAGTACACTCTGCCTTATCCAATGTTATTGTTGAATGGCGGCTGGCATTGTTTGGGTATAGTTTTTGAACAACATTGCTGAATTTTGAAGATGTCCAAGTTGACAAAAATAGCCAATCATGGTGCTTTAATACCGCACCTTGACCTTGTGCCATTAAACTAGATGAGGTCTTGGTAACCTGAGTAGAAAATCTGGACTCAGTGGAATTGGAAGTATGAGGTTGCCGTAGTGAATATGAACCATTGTCCAACCAAGCATCGGAATTTGAACTTACATTCTCATCATAGCCATGCGGGAAAAATATATGCTCAGGAGAGGATAACGCGAGACTTAAATCACCACTGCGTGAATCGGTCATTGAGTCTGTCCCTCTAATCCACTCTGCTCTATCATCTGTGACTTTTTGACTCCAACCGGTGGCACTGGCACCTGAAAGTGTCATTGTTACATCGGTAACCAATGCACCCTTAGGCAGAGTGATTTGCGCCCCAGTGTCCGGATTAGCACCTTGAAAGAGAGCAATATATTCGGCAGAGCCATCACTAAACTCGTAAACATGGCGAGCGACCCCTGCAGCTTCAACTTCATCGACAATCATGTCTGCAAAGGGAGTCATTGGAGACAAAATTAGAATAGCGAATAATAGGAACATTATTCCGCGACCGGGAGAAGATGTTGCTACCATATGACTCACGCTATCTCCCCACAATGGCTTGAGCCTTTCAATTAACCGCTTACAGGACAAACATATTGTCTCTTTTTAATGAGAATTAGATTAAATAGTTACAGCATCCATTTCTAATATAAAATGATGAGCAGTCAAGCGGTTTGACGCGAATCATAGCGGATTGGAGATGAATCTCCTCTAATTCCATCATCCTCATCATCATGAACTTCAAACCAATCGACCATCCAGTCACCATCGGTATCCCAATTCATCGGATCGCTACCCTCAGAAATATGGTCATTGTCCAAATCAAGGTAATACCATCCCAATTCATGTTCGCCCACACTCCTAACTGGAGATGTGTTTGGAGAGCCAGAGTAATAGATATCCCATAGGTCCGTTCAA
>DUCL01000248.1 GCA_012959845.1 Candidatus Poseidoniales archaeon | reverse complement strand
GTGAACCGCCACGACTTGGACCTGATGGACCACCTGACTTTGATGGACCCGGAGGACCGCCTGACTTTGGTGAGCCGCCACGACTTGGACCTGATGGACCACCTGACTTTGATGGACCCGGAGGACCGCCACGGCTTGGACCTGATGGACCACCTGACTTTGATGGACCTGGAGGACCGCCACGGCTTGGACCTGATGGACCACCTGACTTTGATGGACCCGGAGGACCGCCACGGCTTGGACCTGATAGACCTGGAGGACCCGATTTTGGACTGCCTGAATCTTCATCTTCAAACATTGCACCACAATGTGGACACTCGTTATCGCTATCCTTAACCAATCCATCACAAATTTCACAAGCGAACATTTCTTCTTCTTCTTCAACTTCTTCGGATGCTTGACCAATGAGTTTCTCAATTTCTCCTTCCTTAGAACAAAATAGGCTCAAATTTGTAGAAAAATCATATCCCTTCAATGCTAATTCAGTCTGTATTGAATGTTCAAAGGCTTGTGCCAAATCTTCAGGGGTATCCAATACTCTACCATCGTCAACATAGGTCACTGTCACATTCAACTGATCTTGTTCTGCACTTGACTGCGGAGTTTCAACTGCAACTCCTCTCTTTCTTGCAACTCTTCTAACTGCAACTTCACAAATTCTACGCAGTAGGGCTTCGCTAGGACCATCGACTGCACTTTGTCCCATTGCACCCGCCATAATATTTGCAGCGGGATTGACTTGTTCTTGGCGCAAGTGCGCAGGCAACTCAGTACCTAAATTTGCCAATACATTCGTTGCTGAAGATTGATTCATATTTAGCCACTGGCTTCGACGTTCATTCTTCATCGCTCTTTCGGCCTCAGCCAAGCGATTCACCATCTGGTCTGTTGGAGAATTGTTTGGATTAACACCAATAATGGAACCGACTGCTTCTGATTCGCCATGAATTCTAGTAGGCATTGCGCCAGTGCCAATATTGTGTCCATCTGTTGGCGATGGAATGTCATTCGTATTCATTGGTGGAAATTGATTTTGAGGAGGGAATTGCTGATTTTGTGGCATACCTTGAGGTGGGAGTTGTTGATTTTGCGGAATACCCTGAGGTGGGAGTTGTTGATTTTGTGGCATACCCTGAGGTGGGAATGAGCCTGGTGGGAAATTTTGCTGATTTTGAATGCCCTGCGCTATTTGCTGCATTACATCGGTTGGAATATTACCAGTAGCCCCAACCTGTGCATCGCGTTGTTGACGAACTGCTTCGCCAGAAACTACACCAAAAGAACGGCCACCGGAAACATCCTGTCCTCCAAGGCCAACTGCATTATGAGAAGTGAATCCTCCTGCATGTGACATCTCTTGTCTAGCACCGCATTCAGGGCAAAAAATACTGTCATCAGGAATGACTTCAACACATGAACCACATTGCATAGCACCGCCACCCCATAGCCGTGCCTTGCACAACCCTCAATAAAGGATTGTGCTTAAAGTAAGAAAAATATTACCTAATTCAATAGAAATATTATCTCTGCACCGATGATTTGTTATTGACATCACTAATTGTTATCCGCTTATTTACAACAATAAATGCCAATGTTCAATTCAAATAACCACGCGCCTTGACTATGGATGGAGGTCGTGTCGTTGTTATTGGCGGCGGCCTTGCTGGTATTTCAGCAGCACTGGCTTGTAGTGATGCTGGACGCCAAGTCACCCTCATTGAATCTCGTAATCATCTGGGAGGCCGTGTGAGCAGTGTCAAACATCCTCGACAAGATTGGCAATTAGATAATTGTCAACACGCTTGCTTTCGAGTTTATGACCGGTTTTTGCAATTGATGGGCCGAGCCAAGGCCCAACAATCAATTAAGTTGCAAGCGAATACTAACTTGCCATTTGCGCTACCACAGAAAAAGGCATTTTCTGCACTAACAACCGGACGACTTTCTCCACCAAATCATATGATGGGCTCAATGCTTGCATTCCCATTTTTATCATTACGAGATAAATTGGCAATGCGTAAAGCTGTCAAATCCCTCTCCTCTATGAATGATCTGCAAATGTGGGAATTAGATGACATTCTATTTGTCGATTGGCTAAGGAAGAATGGACAGACTGAGCGAGCAATAGAACGGTTTTGGGGCTTTTTCGTTCTTGCAGCATTGAACATTAACATCCAAGAAGCGAGTGCTGCACAGGCATGTATGTTATTCAAAAATGGCCTATTTGGTGAGGCTGATGCTTTTGATGTGGGCGCATTTACTTCAGACCTTTCCCAATCAATAGAACCTGCATTAAGTTCAGCCCTAGAAAAAGCAGGAGTTGAAATAATTAGAAATTCTACTGTAAAAGGAATAGAAATCAATGATGACTGTTTCACTTCTGTAATGATGCAAGATAATAAAATTCAATGCAGTGATGTAATATTGGCAACTCCACATCATATTACTAACAGAATATTGCAACATAGTATCTCTGCCTCAAATGAAAAGCATTCGCAGCAATTGAAATCAAAAATTGAAAAGGTGTGCACTGATATCGCCCAGATGGAATATCGCTCACTCATTGGCATACACTCATTCTATAGAGGAAATAGGGTTCCAAAAGACTTTACTTTCGCTGCTATGATTGACCAGCCATTAATACAAATGATTTTTAATCGAAATTCGGAACTAGACCATCCTATTGAAGAGGGAGTCCAGTGGATTAGTGTCCCTGTTAGTGCTGCTGACCCATATTTGAAAATGAGTGATGAAGAAATACTAGAACAATTAGATACAGTATTAGATCAATTATGGCCGGAAAATAAGGATATTAAGAGATTTGAACATTTGATAGTAAAAACACCAAAGGCGACAATCGCCACAACCCCTGGTAGTGCGAAACTACGGCCGTTATCGTCAGTTCTTGGCAGTAACATTGCAATTGCTGGCTGCTGGACTCGCACTAATTGGCCGAGTACAATGGAAGGAGCAGTACGTTCAGGATTGAATGCAGCAGCCCATATTTTAGACATTCAATGGAATAGCGACAAACCTTGGCAACAATGGCCACTAAGGCCAAAACGAGGCGATGAAGAATGGCCTATTTGGTGAGCAATGAATAATCAACATGTGAGGGGAAATAATGGGAGAGAAATTCACTTGGGGCATACACAGTATTGATGGAGAGAGAATTCATCTCGCTGGTTGGGATACTCATAACGACATAGACTCTGCTCAGAATTATTGCACAAAAATTGCAAAGGCACACTATGAAAACTTCCTCATCACCAATTATTTCACACCAAAACATATCCGCCAACACATCGAAAACATCTATGCATTTTGCCGCTATGCTGATGATTTAGGGGATGATGCACCCTTTGACAGCGAAGGTAGAATCGCTTTGCTTGAAACATGGCAGAGAGACTTGGAAGAAGCTGCAAGGGATGGTTGGAACGGAAAACCAAGACATCCAATATTGATAGCGGTTGCACATACTTCAAAGAAATTCAATATTCCATTGAAGCCATATTGACTTAATTAAAGCATTCAAACTTGACCAAACAAAAACAACTTATTCAAATTTTGATGAGTTGAGAGAGTATTGTATTTTGTCCGCAGATCCTGTCGGACATCTATTCCTTTATGTCTATGGCCATGATGATGAGAACTTACGAAGGATTAGCGATTATACCTGTACTGCACTTCAATTAGCAAACCACTGGCAAGATGTAGCAAGAGATTTGGACCAAAACCGTTCATATTTCCCAATAGAAACGATGGAAATGTTTGATTATTCTCCACAAGATTATCAGAATAGAGTCTATGATGAACGCTGGCGTTCGATGATGAAATTTGAAGTTGACAGAGCACAAAAATGGTTTGATGACGGCAAACAATTGTGGGATTTGGTTGACCCTCATCTAGCGGTTGACTTACGAATGTTCACATTCGGAGGCGAAGCGATATTGACTTCGATTAGAAAGCAAAAATACAATACTTGGAAAAAACGACCTAAAGTGAGTAAATTCAGCCAATTACGGCTATTTTTTGGCGCAAGAAGAGATTGGAAAAGGGTACAGAAAAAGCAATAATAGTTTTTGATTCTGATATGACAGGTTTGTAAGTAAATGCTCACATGAAGTATATATTTTCCAAATACCATCGATGAAAATTTCCTTCCCAAGAATATTTTTTGGCCAAATAAGGGATGCACTCAAAAGGGGTGAGTGATAGGGCTGTTTGGTCAAGATGCTAGAACGCCGTAAACCTCTTGATTTACTCTTCCCTCTAAAGGGAGGAGCAACTTCAAAACATTCGGCTGGTGAAAGAAAGCAATTAACGACTCTTGATAGGCTTAGAGCTGGTGTTACACTGGCCAGAGATACTGTCAAAGCGGTGAGCGTTACTGCAATGGAAGCAATTCGCGAAGGTGCTACATATATTGGAATTGTAGGCGAGGCTGATGAATTAGTAGATCCATTTTCTCACCTAGATGCACCTATTTGGTCCCAAAGTCCTCCTGCTGAATTATTGAAACTAGCATATCGCTACTGTGAAGAATTGACAATGCGAGAGGCCGGTAACTTTTATCATTCATTCAAATATTTACCAGATGAACAGAGATTAGCAATGTGTGCAGTCTATGCATTCTGTCGTAGAGCAGATGACATTGCAGACGGTGATTGGGCAGACAAGTTCCCTGGTGGAATGGGCGAGGGCGACCCTGAAGCTGTTGCATATAGAGAACAATTGGAAAATTTGCAACAACAAGGAACAGTCTTGGACAAAGAAGCATACCTAAACAAAATCACACAATTGTTCTTCTTTAGAAAGAAGTTGTCAACTGCATATACTGATGTATTCTCAACCGACCCTGTATTCCTTGCATTAAAAGACACAGTAAATCGTTATTCTATTCCTCGCACAGTATTTGACGATTTGATTTCAGGAATGGAAGATGACCTATACAATAACAGGTACAGAACATTTGACGAATTATATGTTTACTGCTACAGAGTTGCATCTGTTGTCGGCCTAATGTGCATCGAAATATTTGGTTATGAAGACCCTGCTGCAAAAAAATATGCAGAGTCTTGGGGAATATTCATGCAACTAACAAATGTTCTGCGTGATGTTGGAGAAGATATTGCAAGAGATAGAGTCTACCTTCCACTAAACGAATTAGAGACAAATGGTCTAAATGAATCTGAACTTGATGGCAAGGTTGTATTGAATATGAACTGGGAACCTTACTGTGCAGCATATGCAAAGCGAGCAAGAACATATCTTGAAGAAGCAAGATTACTACTCCCACTACTCCCAAGAAGAACCAGATATTCCCCCGCAGCAATGATCGCTTTCTATGACAAAATACTTCGCCAAATTGAAAAGCAACAAGGCGATGTATTCACCAAGAGAGTTAAGTTGAACAAGGTACAGAAAATATCTCTTGCTGCTGCTGTATATATCCGTCATAGAATATTGCCGGAATTCCTCAACCCAGTTTGGACTGGTCTTTCAAAACTAGGCATACTACCTGCAGTTTAAGCAAGTATTGTGACCTGTCAATATTAAGAACCAAATCGCCTAACCGTATCTATGAACGCGCAAGGCCATGATACTGGACTTGACGGTGGAATGTTTGGATTTACTCTACCAATGGGAATCGCTGGTTGGATAATGTCTATCCTAGGAATTGCCATCTTTGCTGTTGGAATTATACTAACGATACCAGCTATTTCAGCAATTGGAATTCTCCTTGTAGGATTTTCAGCCCCAAGTGAATTACAGGTCAAACTACACAATATACGCAAAAAAATGCGCCCGAGCGAGGTTGCATGGCAAAGTGAAATGGGTGGAACTGAATTGGTTTCTTTTTGGAACAGAGAAAGGATTCATCGACCGGAAAAAGATTTGCGCTCATGGGTTTTTCCCGCACCACCTGTTCAAGATTGGCATTTACAAAACAAATACTCAGCAGATGCCTTTGCAGAGTTAATCGACGAACACCCAAATAAAATAGGGACTCCGGCACCTCCACTTTTTTCAAATGCAGGATTATCAATGTTAATCGCTTACTGTTTATTGGCATATCAATTAGTTCTGATAGAGAGCACACTAGAAGATGTGTCCAAATACCCAATAATGTTAGTAGTAGCAATTATTTGGCTAATAGTTGGATTCCTCACTGGGAAGCGCCTTCAGGCAATGCAAGACACTCCAACCTCTATTATTCGCTCAGTAGCAATTGGTAATGCAGAACTCGTTGGTCAAGTCAGAAATGGAATAAACGACCCACCGATGGTGCATGTTGACGACGACCATTCCAAAACTGTATCCGATTTGGTTTCGTGGAACTGGCAATATGAAATTGAGGTTGAAGAAATAAGAATGGTACGAGACTCAAATGGAAATATGCGTCAAGAGGTGTCTAGGTATTGGAGGATGATTAGGACTGATGAAGGAGGAACTGATTTCACCTTACATGATGGAACTGGGGGGATAATGATCGTTACTGGCTCATTCAGAAAAAGTAATGATTTTGGAGACCATTTAATCCAATGGGAATGTGACCACAATCGCAACCTTGGCAACCTATTTGGCAATATATTCTCCATGTTTGTAGCCAATGAAAGAATCCTAAGACACCGTTGGACTTTGTGGGGATTAAAACTTGGTGACCCTTGTTATGTAATGGGGATGATAAAACCAAGAACAAATGAAGAAATGGCCAATGATAAACAAGTTGATACTACACTACAAAATTCAATAGTTTATGCAGTTGGTGAAAAGTCTCCTGGATTCAAACCACGATTGGAAAAGGGAACTGAACTGACTGCGATTTCTTCAGCCAGAAGCCAAATTGAAAACATAGGCTTCCCAATACTAGGATTGGTTATCGCAATCGCTCAATTCTTTTTGTGAATACAGGCTCAAAGTTCTCTTGTAAATGCTTGAATGCCTGTAATATATCGTCCCAATATGAGATTATGAATATCATGAGTGCCTTCGTAAGTCTTTACTGACTCGAGGTTAGCCATATGCCTCATTATTGGATATTCATCAAGGATTCCATTTGCTCCATGCATGTCACGAGCCATTCTAGCAATCTCCAATGCAATGTCTACGTTATTCATCTTGGCCAGTGAGATTTGTTCTGGAATCCATGTTCCATCATCTTTCTTCTTACCAAGATGATATGCCAGTAATTGTCCTTTGGTGATTTCTCTTAACATCCAAGCCAACTTGTTCTGTACTAATTGATATGATGCAATCGGATGGTCAAATTGAATACGAGAAAGAGTGTAAGTTTTTGCTGAATGGAAACAAGCCATTGCAGCGCCTAAGGCGCCCCATGAGATTCCAAACCGAGCGTTGTTTAAGCAAGAAAATGGCCCTCGAAGTCCCTTTACTCCAGGTAAGATACGATCTTTTGGAATCTTACAATCTTGGAAAACTAATTCACTTGTTACACTTGCACGCAAAGAATACTTTCCTTTCATTTCAGGCGCACTAAATCCTTCATCATCTTTCTCAACAATAAATCCGCGAATTACTCCATCCAACTTCGCCCATACAATTGCAACTTGGGCAAGGGTTCCATTGGTAATCCACATCTTTGCCCCATTTAGCAAATAATGGTCACCCTTGTCTTCTGCCTTAGTAATCATATCACCTGGGTTTGAACCATAATCTGGCTCGGTTAATCCAAAGCAACCAATCCATTCACCACTTGCCATTTTTGGTAAGTAGTAATTTTTCTGTTCCTCAGTTCCAAAATCCCAAATTGGATACATTGCTAACGAACCTTGTACAGAAGCAAAAGAACGCAGTCCTGAATCTCCTCTCTCAAGTTCTTGACAGATTAGACCATAGGCAACATATGATAATCCTGGGCAATCATATCCCTTTAGTGGTGCGCCCAAGACGCCCATTTCACCAAGGGCTACTCTCCATTCATCAGGAAATACTCCATCAGCGCATGCTTTCTCAATATTTGGCAAGACTTCTTCATCAACCCAATCCCGAACCATATCGCGAATCATTATTTCTTCTTCGCTCAATAGGCTCTCAATATTGTAAAAGTCAAGTCCTTCGAATGGCTCCATAGCAATCACTCCTATTGATAACGAATAACAACCGCTTCTTCAACATACCCCTTGCATAAGATGTAAATGAAAAACATCATTTCCTATTATAAGATTGAGCCAATTGTTTCTTTTTCCAAATACGATCTCTACGTTCTTGATATTTTCTTTGTAAGTACGGACTATTCATGAAAATTAAACCAATAATTACTCCGGGAACTGAAATTGATACTGCAATCAAAATCATCATTGTCATAATGCCGGTATCAACCTCTTCTTGCAACGGTTCAAAACTAATGATATTACCATAATCTGTGATGATAAATCCATTCAAAGATGTAGTTTCCCAAGTGAACTTAATTGCTCTTCCAGAAACTACAGCATCCCATTCCTCAACATCCGAATAGATAATCTGTGCATAAGCTTCACTTGTAATCGGTCGTTGTCTTACCATTCCAAACGGTGCAAGATGTAGCAATGTAGTACCATCAGAACCCCTTGACACATCAGTAATATCTCCCTCTAGAGTAGTTAGCATCATAGGTGGTTTCCCATATGAGAGTGAAGAATCTTCAAAATTTAAATGAATTGCCTTTGTTATCAGACCACTAGCAAAAGCAACACATTCGTTCAAGGTTGGGTCTGCACAATCTACTGCCATCCATGTGTAATCCTTAGTATCGCCCATTTTTGTAATATGGTGATCCTTTCCAATTACATATATTCCATCACTTTGAGTAACTACTACACAAACATTGTTGGTTCTATGACACGCTATGTCACTTACTGGGGAGGACATGCCATAATTGTCTATTGATTCAAAACCTGAACCTTCCGAAAATTTCCATAAACTTCCATCAATTGCACCGAAGTAGGCATAATCACCAGAAGTCCTCCAAGCAACTGAAGTTAAATCTAAGCCATTTACTGTACTTGAACCGTTGACATTGCTAATACTGTGATCATATGTATCATATCTCAACGCCATTCCATTATCCCCCGCTAATAACGCAGTATTTCCTCTAGGGTGCCATGCTACATCTTGGAAGTCTCTTGTCGCTCCAGCATTGAGTTCGATATCCTGGCTTCTATCCATCGGATTGATTGCTGAGATTCGGTGCACATAACCATCCTTTCCGACGAGTATGACATTATTCCCATCGGGAGAAACTGCACCAGTATTAATTCCGATGTCAAAATCATCCAGCGTGGTTGAAGACCTAATCTGAATCACTGAATTCGGCTCAGCAATAACCACCGGCAATAACAAAATTGCAATAAGAATTGCACTAGTGGTTAGTCCACGCATGCACTTGCCACATGCCAATCAATGAAAACTCCATCGTATCAACATATTACTAAAATAGCCAATGATTTTCAAAGTCAATGACGGTGAGCCTTATGTCAAATGGACTTCTGCCATTGACATATGGAACGATTTGCACTAAAGCGTGGACTACTGAAGAAAATGGGCGGAAGCGCTGGATTGGCTAAAATTGCTGCCGGATACTTTGAAAATGTAAATGCTGATGCTGACGGAAAATTCACAGGTTCTTTTGGAATATTATTAACGGTCTCTGGTCACTTTGATGAAGAAGGAAAATTGGCGGTTGATGTTACTCAAATGAAGGGAGCCGAACTTGGTGATTTGCTTGATTCAGATGGTGGAAGAGAGATTGCAATGGAATCCCGTAAGCGTTGGTCTACATTCTTGGACGAAGTAACAGGATATAATGCAAAACAGAGAAGCGACAAGGCAAAGGAAAATGCTAAGAGATTTTCAAAGGCAAAAGGTGCAATCAAAATTGCTCTGAAAACGATGCAGTTGTCAAAGACATTGACGCCTGAAAAAGAGGCTACTGTCAACTCTATGATCGCTGAAATGCAACAGATGATAGATGAAGGAACACCTCCGAGTGAAGGCAAAGTCAAGAAGTTAAATGATATGTTTTGAATAACAAAATGATTCTATAGAGTGGGCAACAAACCTGATGTGATAAAATGGATATCGAAACAATTCTATCACCTCATCTTGAGAA
>DUCL01000247.1 GCA_012959845.1 Candidatus Poseidoniales archaeon | reverse complement strand
TAGAAACTTGCCATCCACCAAGATTTCCAATTGCAGCAGACCTCCAAACGTGTGAAGACAAAGCCTCTCCAGCACCGGCCACGATATTACCAACTTCAATTACTTGCTCAACTGGAATACGACATTCTTCAGCCGCAAACTCAGGAGTGTACATTGCGTACTCATCCTTTAGAAGTTCAATGAATCTCTCAAATGTCTTTGGCTCATTAGGGTGGTCAGCATCTAACCACATCTCCCAGTTAACCCAGTTTTCCAAAAATGGTCTATCGTAGGTGCCTTGGTCTAAAATCATCTTAGCCCAAGCAAGGAATAGTGCAGGTTCAGAACCCGGCCATGTTGGCACCCAATGGTCAGCCATTGCAGCAGTATTGGATAGACGCGGGTCGATAACGATTAGTTTTGCACCATCCATCATTCCTTCGAGAATGCGCTGCGCGTGTGGATTGAAGTAGTGCCCAGTTTCTAAGTGAGAAGAAGTCAAAAGAATGACCTTCGCATTAGCGTGGTCTGGTGAAGGGCGGTCGTGTTTATGCCAAAGAGCATAACCAGTTCTCGCTCCTGCTGAACAAATGTTGGTGTGAGAATTATGTCCGTCAACACCCCATGCCTTCAGAACACGATTGGTATATCCTTCGTGGCCCGGCCGGCCAACGTGGTATACCACTTTGTCCTTAGCACCGGTCTTGAGGCTGGCGCGGATTTTTGTTGAAATCTCATCAAGGGCTTCATCCCATGTGATTTTCTCCCATTCTCCCGAACCCCTTGCACCTTTGCGGCGCATCGGATGAAGAATACGTTCAGTATCTTTGAGTTGATTGATAGTAGCAGGGCCTTTTGCACAATTTCTCCCCCGACTTCCAGGGTGGTGAGGATTGCCTTCCAGTTTTGCAACCTGCCCACTTTCTTTGTCAACAAAAGCGAGAAGTCCGCAAGCAGATTCACAATTAAAACAAGTCGTAGGAACTAGAGAATAATTTTTCTCAACTCTTTTTGGCCATGCATTAGCATCTAATTCCATGTGGTGATGCCAATCATCCGAGTGTGGAAATTTTTCTAATTTTTTAGTTGCGACATTTGGCTCAGCACGATCTAAATTAGGAATTACGCGAAGTTTTTGAGCAATGCTTTCAATGAATGTTTTTGCCATAATATCCCCTCATAGTAGCGGGTTTGCTTGTGCAGCCCGTAAATCGTGTAGGATATGTTTGTATCCAATATAGAAGCCCAAAATAACAACCACTGAAGCGATTGCTAACCATTGTGCAGGTTGCCCTGAAAGTAAGAGGAGGCCAAACACCAAGCCGCCAAAGAATGACAACTCGATAGTCCCAGTTGCAATGATTTCCAAATTACTCTTAGAAGACCAAGCAACTCTTCCAACCGCCTGCTTGAATAGCCAACCGGTGTATGTGCCGGTTAACCAGCCCATCGGAATACCAATTACCGCAAGGTAAACATGGAATTGCTCTGGCAACGATAAGAAATAGATAGCCAAATGTAGAGTTAACACACCACTAAACCCACCTAGCGTAAAACCTCCACGAACTAACCACGAAGACCAATTCGGCCTCAACATGACATAGATGAAACGCATAGGCTTATCCAAGTCATTAATCAACAATAATCCAGTAAGGCCAAGAAGACCAACACTCGCCATTATTCCGATTGCAGCGGTAAGCCCAAACGAGTAATTATCTGTGATAATTGCAAGCATTAAGAGGATATATAATCCCGCAGCAGC
>DUCL01000246.1:381-1762 GCA_012959845.1 Candidatus Poseidoniales archaeon | reverse complement strand
GGATATTTCCTCCCGTTCCAACGACTTATTTACTGACCCAATCATCGAAATAGGATCTACCAACATACTTGCCATGAGTAATTCCGAGATATTTCCAATAGTACCAGATTGCGTGATAACAATCGGTTTCAAACCGGGCGTTACCGATAATCCAGGGAAAGCCGCACTCGACGGCTTTTGCACAATTTTCCCACAAGCAACAGATACCGAAATTTCAACATATATCACCTATGCATTTTACGGCTTACCAGCAGATTGTGATAGTCAATGGTTGGCCGGAACTATCCACAATGGCTTGATTCAAAGGGCCATTATTTCAGATTCAACGGCCTGTGCAAATAGCCAATGGCCAGAAATAGAATTCCCACAAAGACCAGCACAAGTTTTCACCGCACCCGACAAAGTCGACCTTGAAATTAGTGATGAAGATTTGGAAGAACTATCTTACAAAGGATTACTCGCCTTGAATTTGGAAGAGATGCAAACCATTCAAGGGCATTACAGAGATGAAGCAACCCGCAGCCTAAGAGAGGCGGCTGGGATTTCTCCAGACGCTCCAACCGACGTTGAATTAGAATGTTTAGCACAAACATGGTCCGAACACTGCAAGCACAAGATTTTCGCATCAAAAATCCACCACATAGATAGCGAAACCGGCGAGGATAGCATCATTGATTCTATCTTCAAAACACACATAATGAATCCAACACATGACATGCAAGGTGAAGTTGATTGGTTACTTTCTGTATTCCACGATAACTCTGGAGTAATTGCATGGGATGATGAATGGTCGGTTTGTATGAAGGCAGAGACACACAATTCCCCAAGTGCATTAGACCCATATGGCGGTGCTATGACTGGAATTGTTGGAGTTAACCGAGACATCCTCGGTACTGGCTTAGGGGCAAGACCAATCGCTAATACCGATGTATTCTGTTTTGGACCACCTAATTGGGAAGGCGATTTACCAGACAATCTATTCCACCCATCGCGAGTTTTGCGCGGAGTACATGCTGGGGTTAGAGTTGGAGGAAATGAATCTGGAATCCCAACCATTAACGGTGCCATTGTTTTCGACGATAGATATATTGGAAAACCGTTGGTTTATTGTGGAACAATTGGAATCATGCCACGCCGCCTAGCAGATGGCAGAGAATCTCACATCAAGACTCCAAACTCAGGCGACATAGTCTACATGGTTGGTGGCCGAGTCGGATATGACGGAATACACGGAGCAACCTTTTCGTCATTAGAACTGACTGAGGAATCGCCTTCTTCAGCCGTTCAAATTGGTGACCCAATCACTCAGAAGAAAATGGTTGATATGATTCTTGAAGCGCGCGATAGCGGATTGATAACCTGTATTACAGATAATGGAGCA
>DUCL01000246.1:0-314 GCA_012959845.1 Candidatus Poseidoniales archaeon | reverse complement strand
TGGGAGATTTTAGTTTCAGAAAGCCAAGAGCGCATGACCGTTTCAGTAAAGATAGAAGATTGTGCAGCATTCGATGCATTAGCAGCACTACACGAGGTTGAAGCAACAGCGGTTGCAACATTTACCTCAACAGGCTATTTCCACGTCAAGTATGAGGATATGACCGTAGCATATTTGCCAATTGAATTCCTTCACGACGGAGTTCCACAATTGCAACTTGAATCGGAATGGAAGAGCCCACAACTAGAGCCATTCAGTGCCCCGAAACAAAGCGATCACAATGACCTATTACTGAGAATGCTAGCAAGACCAAA
>DUCL01000245.1:1446-1765 GCA_012959845.1 Candidatus Poseidoniales archaeon | reverse complement strand
CATTTTGCAATACCAGAATATGTGGAAGGTATTCTCAAAGATTGATTGCATGATGGACACTCATAGGTGATTTTTGACACACTTTGAGTTGAGTTATTTGTTGAACGTTGAGAAGAGAACATGTCCTCAAGACCCAGAGGAAATCCTGGTTTCATTGAATCCATGTTTACCAATAACGGCACTCCAACAATCACCATGCACACAGCAGAACACATCATGGAGAATATTTTCGAGGTTTCATGGTCAAACAAATCAATGCTTAAAGGATTTATTCCACCAAAAAGAGAAGTCGCTACCAAACTTAGAATACCAGAAACGA
>DUCL01000245.1:1137-1436 GCA_012959845.1 Candidatus Poseidoniales archaeon | reverse complement strand
TACCAAGACGGCCATGGTTATAACTAAACCATTTTTGTAATTCCTAGCCGTCAAGATTCCTCCGAACATAAATGCGCCACCAATTAAAATTGCTATCATCGAGGCAAATATTTGGTCACTCTCTGTCAAGAAAATTAAACCAATCCCTCCTCTAAAGACTGAATAGACAATAATTCCAATGGCAATAATTATTGTAAAAGCATCTTGATCTTTGACACCTGATATAGGAATTGTGTGAGTATTCTGTGGACTATAATTACTCATCACTTGGGGACTAGGTGCTTTTGCTTCATCATCTT
>DUCL01000245.1:0-1077 GCA_012959845.1 Candidatus Poseidoniales archaeon | reverse complement strand
TCAGTTCCAAAAGGGTCATGTCGGAATATCCCATACAATACCCTAATCATATTAGGTAATAAAGTTCTATGCGGTAGAGAATAAACATTTGAAGATTATTCATCTTCTTCAGATTTCTTTGCATTGATGAATACAGCCATTGCAATAGCCGCTGAAGCAACTACCAGTGTAAATCCAGGAGATTCTTCAGGTGGTGTCTCCTCAAGACCGGCTTGGAAATTATCACTCCAAGAGGAGTCATCAATAGGGAATTCCACAAATCCGTCACTTGCTAATTTCATACCAAATGCTGCAGGGGTACCTTCTACAAATCCTGGAACTACACTATTCTGGCGGTCGCCTTTGACCTTCATAGTAACTTCAACAATCGGATTGTCGTTGACAGAATCCCAAACCGCATACTCTTCAGGTATCGTATATGAGAAGATTATATTCTTCCAATTTCCAGCAACCCAAGGTGTTTCAGTGTGTCTGTGAATTTCTGCAGCACCTTTGAAGATAGAAATATTCAACCAATCACAGTCATTATTACAACTACCATCGCCACCATTTTCGTTATCGCCTTCATAATAAATATTGAAATTACCTCGAATTTCTCCTCCGACGGTCATATTCAATCTCTTGTCAAGAGTTGGCTTCATAATGAATCTATATTTGATATCAATGACTCCGTTATCCTTATCTTCTCTAGTCTCATTTTCTTCAGCAGATTCTTCATCAGTTGAGTTAAAATGACTCCATGCATTATTCATTCCATCATGGAACACATATAGCGTAGTATTTCCTTCACATGGTTGTTTTGGGTCATCTTCAGGTTCGCTTTGTGATACTGAAACGTCACCTGCTTGAACAGGAGTCAGTAACATTGCTACAAGCAATATCGCTACGATGGTCTTACCTCGCATGTGTTGATGGCGTATGCCGTCTCATTTGACGCTTACTAATGACAGGGCAATAAACAGCCCATTGTAGCAACAATTTGCAAAGTCAGTCAAAGCGCTGGAAACCCATGTCGCCTCTATTTGCATCGTTTTGATTACGAGTTAATCGAAGAGCATCGCCAAGTGCATCAGGTTC
>DUCL01000244.1 GCA_012959845.1 Candidatus Poseidoniales archaeon | reverse complement strand
CGAATCTGATTATATATTTCAGGTTGAGCCCTCATATTTGCTTCAATATAGGCAACGAAGTCAGCCTCTTTATCAATGCCATAGATTTCTTCATTAATTCTTTTTACAGTCCCAAAGTCATTGACGATTCTGTTATCTTCATCAGCTTCTTTAGACCAATCGGTGAAGTGGCCAGGCAGTACTAGAAGGTCATCAGGCATCACCATAATACGTTCTTGTAATGTCGCGTACAAAGTCTTCGCCCATGCAACGACTTGGTTTCCTAAATCAGGCCTTCCAACACTTACGATGAAAACAGTGTCACCACTTAGCATGAATTTTTCATCGATTACATATGTTGTGGAACCAGGTGTATGCCCAGGTGAATGCACTACTTGGACAACAGGAGCGCCCTCAGTATTGAAGTTGAAAACATCACCATCACTGAGTGGGCGATAATCGTAAACGCTCCCAGAAAAATCACCCGGATGAGCAGCGAAAGTTGCGCCAACAGCCTCAGCGATTTTTGCACTTCCAGAAATATAATCTGCTTGTAGGTGAGTTTCAAAGGTATGGCTTATTTTTGCTCCGCGGCTTTCGGCAAAATCAATGTAGAATTGGCTATTTTTTGAAGGATCAAAAACATACATTTCTTCATTGAAAATCAAACCATAGGAGCAAGAAGCCTTACCAGGTCGATTAAATTGCCATAATTCATATGAGGAATCTTCACAATTAATTCTCTTTGGAATCAACACATTCCCCCAGGTATTTATCCCCCCATGTAAGAACATTACATTTTCGCGACCCAAGCCCATCAGTACATCACGGACAAATTCAGAGGAACCTTGTTTAGCACAAATGACCCTAACAGGAGAATCACTTGGAACCTTAGCAACACTTTCTTCAGGCCTTTCAATAAAGTCAAAATAAGGTATGTTTAGAGATAATACGTCAACCGGCCCTTCTATTGAGAAACGAGAATAATCTTCTTCATTTCGCACGTCTAGAATAATGAACTCTTCATTATTTTCAAACGAATAAAATAGTTCAGCAGCCGTAAAACTCTCCATTATTACACCTCAAATGAAGAGTTGGATATCAGCATCAGCCGCAAATTCTAGGAAAGTTGCCGCGCCGCCGATGTTTACACAATCAATGAATTCTTCACGCTCAAAGCCAAAGACATCCATTGTCATTTGACAACCGATGAATTCAACCCCTAACTGTTCACACATGTCACGTAGTTCAGTAACAGTAGCAACACCCTTGTTTTTGAAAGTCTTCTTCATCAACCCAGTAGCTACACTTTCAAAACCAGGTACATTACCACTAACGACATTAGGAATAGGCCAATCAATACCTTGGAAGAATTTAGGGCCAAAAGGCATCTTCATTGGCATAGCAGGGTTACTCGACGGAGAAACCTTTGCCTTGATTTTCTTTTTTAGAAGCGGCAGTCCATAGAAAGTGAAGAATATCTTCACATCCATATCCATTGCAGCAGCAGTAGATGCTAGGATAAACGGCGGGTATGCCCAATCCAGAGAACCTTGACTTGCGATAATAGCCATACTCTTTTTCTCAGCCATTTCACTCACCCCTCTGTATGTAAAAGATGAACTTGTCACCTTCTTCACCACTAGAGACCAATGTGTGGCCCACGCGATTTGCCCATGCAGGCATATCATTACAGGCGCCAGGGTCAGTAGCGATAACTCGCAGGATTTGGCCTGCAGCCATAGTATCTATCTTCAGTTTCGTTTTCAAGACCGGCATTGGACAATTCAT
>DUCL01000243.1:884-1772 GCA_012959845.1 Candidatus Poseidoniales archaeon | reverse complement strand
TCCAAAAGTAGAAGTTGATGGGATGTCAAGTGAAGACATCGCATTAGAATTGCTCAAAGATGGAGTATTATGTTCTCCAGGTAGTGCATTTGGTTCAGCCGGTGAAGGACATCTAAGATTTGCATATACTATTTCTCAACAGGATATTATTCGGGGAATGGATAAGGTTGAGGCTACATTAAAGCGTTTGAGAAGTAATGAGGGTTGAATATGCTTGAGTCAATTATTCTGTTTATTGTAGGGGTTTTCATCGGACATATTAGTCCGAGGTTACCTATATTGATGGTAACTCGGGCAAAGGGGTTTAACTTTCATTTTCCTCATCATCCAGAGCCGATTTCACTCAGCCCACATTTGACTCAAAGGGTAATGCATCTGAGAGTATTTTACTGGTTAGGTATTGTATTTGCGCTCATTCCACTCGCAGCTGGCTATATGTCTCTAGTTTGGGGTTCGGCCTCACTAGGATTTGGAATGTGGCTGAGTTCAGGTTGGTCAGTAATTAACAAACTTCAAACATTTGTTGGTGGAAATCCTCCTCCGTGGACATATGATATGGCCATTCGATTACAAGTCGTTATGAATAAGTCCAAACAAGACCCTTGTTGTGATTTCCCCGAACCAGAATGGCAATTGACCGCAGTTCGTTGCGCATCTTGCAACATTACACTAGATGAAATGCCGAGGCCAGACTTGGGCCGGAAAAGGTCTGACGGAATTATTATGGGGAGTATTCGAATATTGGCAAGTGATGGTCATCCAATTGTCAGTGAACAAAGCAATGATTGATATTGTTTTCAATAAATTCGCAAAATAGCATACCTGCCTAAATAGTGCTTTTTTGGAGGAAATGAAGGGCAACCTTTGAGGATTGAAGCAATGCCCGAA
>DUCL01000243.1:0-821 GCA_012959845.1 Candidatus Poseidoniales archaeon | reverse complement strand
GCACAAATTTTCTTAACTCCACTCGTTGCTTTTTCAATGACATATCTTATTGATTTCCATAATACTGGCGATTCAATCTCTTTATCCTTTCAACTTGAAATGATTCCTTGGATAGGAGCAGCATCATTATTTTACGGAATGTTGGCATTATTGTTGGCATTGATAATGGGTGGATATACTCCGGTTTCAATAATTGAAAGAGGTGGTTGGAGGAGATCTATAGGACTAAGTCGTAATCCAAGAAACGCCCATCAACGCAGGGAGTCAAGAAAGATAGCGGCAAACTCGCCACATGGGCAATTGGCAATATTGGCATATGATAGGGATAAGATGGGATACAAATTCCTCTCAACACATGGTGGTTTGATGCTATTGGCAGTACCTTTCCAAGTTCTATTAGCAACTATTCCATTAGTTGTTTTGTTAGTTCTTCCAAAAGACATTGTTCGAAATGATAGAGGATTAGAATTGGCGCTATTGATTTACATGATTTGTCTTATTTTTGTAATGAAATATTTCCCCAAAATCGCATACAAGTATATCGGGGCAGCATCCGTAACGCGAAAGTGGTTAGTTTCAATGACTCGTTTATCTTGGTTGGCCCCTATCTTAGTACTGTATATGATGGGGCGTATGGCTGCAATAGTTGTTCTTGGTTGGATTGGTGCAGAAAACGGATTGAGTTTTTCTTTTGAGAAAAACTTCTTTGAATCGCTATTGGGGGTAGCCTCTATCCCAGACACATCTTTCATAGATTTACTCACTGCATTAGCGGTTATGCCAATGGCTGCATTCACCACTCTTGCAGTATTGGGTGGATG
>DUCL01000242.1:7334-10385 GCA_012959845.1 Candidatus Poseidoniales archaeon | reverse complement strand
GTTCCTGAATTACCATTCCCACGTGTATCATATTGTGATGCTATTAGAATCATCAAGGAGAAAGGTGGTAAGATAGAGTGGGGCGATGACATCGACGCTGAAAATTCAGATTTGCTCGCTGTTGATTTGCCACAATTCTATTTCCTACCGCAATGGCCTATGGACCTTAAGCCATTTTACATCCATCATATTGAAGGTGAAAATGGTAGCACTGGACGCCAATTAAGTAGAGGTTTTGACCTAAACTTCGGAAGGGATGAATTGACCTCTGGAGGTCAGCGTGAGCACCGTATTGATGTTCTTATTGAGAACCTAAAGGACATGGATTTAGACCCTGAAGAATTTGAATTCTATGTTGCTGGTTTCCGTCATGGAATACCACCACACGCTGGTTGGGGTCTTGGTGTTGAAAGAATACTAATGAAATTAACAGGAGCCAAGAATGTACGAGAAACTGTTCTCTTCCCGCGAGATAGAAAGAGAATTTGTCCTTGATTCATAGAAAGTGACCGAAAATAACGGGTATCTAAAGCCCCTCGCAGTAACATGGCCTGTGATAGAATGCAATGGGGTGCACAAGCATGGCAATATGCTGATTTGTATATGCCGGACGATGAATCACCATTTCAAAAATCAGGTAATATTCCATGTGTGATGCTGATTCATGGTGGATTTTGGAAGGAAAAATTTACCTCGGAATTGATGAAGCCTATCGCAGAAGACCTCGCAGAAGCCGGAATAGCGGCTTGGAATATTGAATTCAAGCGCTGGAAAGAAGGCGATGAAGGAGTTTGGATGGATACCCTCTCGGATATTCTGCGAGCATGGGGTCAACTTGCCTTATTACCGAATATTGACGTTCAAAGAACAATGGTAATGGGTCATTCATCAGGTGGACACCTCGCCCTATTATTGGCGGCAAAGGCTGAACGGAAGCCTTGGTTAACTATTGCTCAAGCACCTATTACTGACCTCATTGCGGCTGATGCAAGTAAACTTTCAGATGAAGGCGATGCTGTAAGAAAATGGATTGGGTGTTCTGCCCAACAAAACCCAACACTTTGGCAGCAACTAAACCCGATATCAAATCCTGCTGATTGCCCAATATTACTAGTTCATGGCAAGGAAGATACAGAGGTACCAAAAAGTCAATCAGAGGCTTATTCTAAAATGATGCAAGAGAGAGATGATGAAGTGAACGAACTGTGGTTGCCAGGTGACCATTTCTCGGTAATTGATATTGCAAACGATGATTGGCTTGTGCAACTTAATGCCATAACCGATTGGCTTTGAAGGATATTGAGTATTTATTGAAGGCAAATGCCTATGATGCAATGCCGCGTGGCATGACACATGGACCTTCTCGGCGATGACTATCCATACTCCACAACCGCCCTTAACGGGAAACACGCACTTGTATGCGGAGCGAGTAAAGGAATCGGTGCTGCTACAGCGAAATTTTTGGCAAGAGCAGGTGCAAATGTAACTGTCTGTGCGCGGAATACTGAGGCATTGAATAAATTATGTGATGAACTTTCAACATTGGGTAATGGTTCTCATTCCGCACTAACTCTCGACCTTGAAAATACTGAAGCGATTAGGCCTGCACTCGAAACACTAATCTCTGATAAAGGGCCAGTTCATATCCTGATCAATAACGCAGCCGGACCTAAAGGCGGACCCCTTCTTGGGGTTGAGGTGTCTGATTTTGAAGCACCTTTCAAGCGTCACCTTCATGCAGCACATACGATGGTTCAAACCGTAGTATCCGGCATGGAAGCAGAAGGTTTTGGAAGAATAATACAAATTATTTCCACTTCTGTAAAGGAACCAATTCCTAATTTAGGTTTGTCTAATACATTGAGGGGTGCGATGGCTTCGTGGTCAAAAACACTGTCAAGAGAATTACCCGCTTGTATCACAATCAACAATGTATTGCCCGGCTTTACCGATACTGAAAGACTGGGTTCATTAGCGGCATCAATCAATGAAAAAACAGGCAAGAGTGTTGATGATATTCACCACAATTGGATGGTTCAAGTGCCTATTGGACGACTAATAAATCCTCTTGAAACTGCTTCTGCAATCGCTTTCTTGGCTTTGCCTGCATCCGGTGGAATCCGCGGAGTTTCTCTGGCGGTTGATGGTGGAAGATTGCGCTCAATCTGAGGAACATCTTCAAAAACAAGGGGTGCTCGGGTGAAAATATGGAAAGTTCAGTAAGTCCTGAAAGAGCCAAGATGATTCTTGAGATGCTCACTTCAGGTGGTGCTATGAGCGATATTAATACACCTTTAGCTCTACGATTAATTCCACTTTCTATGGAACTCGGCGATATTGAATTGGCTGAGAAATTGCTTGACCATGCGGCTAATGTTGCAGAAAATGAAGTTGAATCCGGCTGGACAAAATTCGAGACTCTCAAGCATATTGATGCAGGGGTAGACACTTTCTATCAATTGGCTGTTGAATCAGAACAAATGAGTGAAGGACAACGATTGGCGGCAGCAGTTCTTCATCATGTTTCATTATTACAAATTGCCTCAGATGACCTTGAAGATGCCAAAGTTAGTGCTTCAAGAGCACTTCGTATTAGAGAAGATAATGAGGATACAGTAGGAATCGTGTACGGTATTGCAGTGTTGGAAGCAATTGCAAAGAAACAGCAAGATGTTGATACTGCCATCGCTCTAGGAACTAGAAGAGTGGAGATATTAATGCGGGATAATGACGAAGATGGTCAGGTTGAAGCAATGTCTGACTTGGCTCATAGCCAAGCAACAGTAGGGCATTTTGATTCTGCACGTGATTTGTACACTGAATCGTTGGAAATCGCAAAGCGTTTAGAAAATTTGTCTGGGCAATTGGTCGCATATTGGGGCTTAGCTGACCTTTGCGAAATCAATGAAGATTATGAATCTGCGATGCTACACCTGTCTGATTGCTTACATGCATTCCTTGAGCAGAACCTTCCCGCTCCGTCTCAAGTGCGAATTAGAATAAATGCATTAGCAGATATTCAAGATAATCCGGCCAAGGATAACAAATAAT
>DUCL01000242.1:0-7188 GCA_012959845.1 Candidatus Poseidoniales archaeon | reverse complement strand
CGCTTGGCTAATTCTTTGCCTCTCTCAGCATCTTCAGTCCAAATAGAACCTGCCAGTCCATATTCAGTGCAGTTGGCCATCTCAATCGCCTCATCATCAGTAGCAAATGGATGAAGTGTTACAACTGGACCAAATATTTCTTCAGTTGAAGTTCGAGAAAGATGATTTAGTCCCCCTATTACTGTTGGTCTGATAAATGCCCCAGCGGGATTTGAACCTACTTGTCCAGTCATTGCACGGCTTCCACCACTGAGTATTTCTCCACCCTCTTCAATGGCCAAATCAATGTATGATTCTATTTTTTGTAGATGATCCATTGATATTACCGAACCCATTTGTGTAGATTCGTCGCTTGGATTTCCCACTATCATCGCATCGACCTGTTCAACAAATCTCTTACAGAATTCATCATAAATTGATTGATGAATTAGTATTCTTGAACCGCATAAGCAAACTTGTCCAGAGTTGGTAAATGCAGCCCTTACAGCACCTGGAACTACAGTGTCTAGATTTGCATCATCTAGGATTATTGTAGCATTTTTGCCGCCTAATTCCAATGACAATTTCTTGAATAATGGGGCTGCAGTTCTAGCAACAATACGCCCTGTTGCTGTGCCGCCGGTGAATGATATTCCGCTAATATCTGGATTCTCAAGAATGGCTTGGCCAACTTCTGGCCCCAAACCATGAACTAAATTGAAAACACCAGCAGGGAGTTGTATTCTTTGCATCGTCTTGGCGAGTAAATCTGCTGTTAGGGGGGTGATTTCAGATGGTTTTGCAATAATGCAATTTCCCATCAATAATGCAGGTGCTACCTTCCATGTAAGAAGATAAAGTGGAAGATTCCAAGGGGTGATGAGTCCAACTATTCCAAGCGGAGAGGTATGGACATAATTTGTAGCATCGGACATCTCAAAAATCAACGGTTCTTGGCTTCTTGCAAAGTTTGCAAAAAAGCGGAAATTGCTGATTGAACGCTTAGCATCAACCGAACGTGCAAGAGAAATCGGTTTTCCTGTATCAAGTGATTCAGTCTGTGCAATTTCTTCTTTTACTTCCTCAAGTGCATCTGCGATTTTATCTAACCAATCTGCTCTTTCGAGCATGGATAATGCAGACCATTGCGGTAATGCTCTTTTCGCAGCCAATACCGCCGCGTCAACATCTAATGCTGATGCTCTAGGCATCATAGCGATATGTGTTCCATCCGCTGGATTTGAATCATCCATCATTCGCCCTTCAATCGGTGGTGTGAATTTACCATCAATAAAATTGCTAATTATCATTTTCAAACCTCCACATCATATAGCCAGCGGTCACTATCTGGGTCCCATTCATCCCAAGTTGGAAGTGCGCTCAATTGTTGTAAATATTTTTCTGGGACAATGCCTGGAACAACGAATGCTTTCTGACGATTTAATGGATATGGATTTCTCAAATCAATTCCAAGAACACCTAATACTGCTCTGGCAATGTACCAAGTTGCTTGTGAATTCCATCCGTGGGCAATCTTGACGACAATACCGAGACCTTTTGGATAATCTGGATGTTCAATCGCTAAACCAAGCAAACCATCAGCACCTTCCTTAGCGATTACCTTTCCATTACCGGCTTTCAATACCGTTGAATCTAAACGATTGAATCCACCTACTAAATCGGGGTGTCTTATCATCGCTTCCCAAATCCAGTCCTCGTCCTTATCACGAACAAGTCCAGCGTATATTTGTGCTAATTCAGCAACAGTATTGGATACTGTAGGTAACCCACAACCATCTTTTGCAATTCGTAGTGGCTTCCAATCCTTGCCAAGATATTTTCTCAATTCGCCCATATAGGCAGTGAATACTTCATGTCCTGGCAAAGTATATCCTGCTCGATTCCATCCTTTTTTCCTGCAACCAAACAATATCGCAGAATGCTCGCCTGAGCAGGTATGAAACCAGCGTCGTGGCCTGCGCACTTGCCGTCCGAATTGAATTAGTGGCACATCTAATGGAGTTAGCATCAGTGGCCATTCTGATTCGTTAAGCAACGACTGGGCCGCTGCTACATGCTCAGTATCACCATTGTGTGAAGCAACTGATATCGCCTTTTGCTCCCAAGTACAATCTTCTAATTCTTCTGTGAAGGCCTTGAGCATAAATGGCTTCATCATAGAACGGCCATAGCATAGAACATTTCCTCCAAATGAGTGAATGACTTCATCACCATGTGCCCAAGCGACTGCTCCATGAATTGTAGTTTCAGAAACACCATTTCTTCGGTAATCAACAAGTGGCTCCCATGCCACTTCACGGCCAGTTGGAATTCCCTCTATTGATTCGCCAAGAGGTGATGAAGGAAACATTGCAGACCCAGGATTACCGGGCTTTACCGCAGAATGTTCATCATGACGGATTTCCATTAATTTCACTCCAAATAGTTCTCAACCAAAGGCACAACTTGCTCCATATATGCAGTCATATTCCGGCATACTCTATCACTATCATGATTGAAGAAATCAAACCAAGCCATGACTCTATCTTGCGGGTGGAACCGCTCAATCATTTGCTTAGCAATATCTTGTGGGTTTCCGATAAGAGCGTTATTAGATGCGTTTGCAACTTTAGAAGGATCTATTGTTCCCTCTAAGGCATTCCAGTATTCACCAAGTGCTGATGTTGCTTCTTCATGTGCTGCTTTTGTCTGTTGCTCAGCAGTAAGTCCTTGTTCAGCGTTGATGAAAACAAAAGAAGTTCTTGGCATATCACTACGTTGCCATTGTCCTCCATCTTTATGAAATATTTTAGACATTTTTTCGTGAGTAGCATCAATAATTTCAGGCTTAGTAATTGATAGATTGAAGACCTTTACGGGAAGAATGGTGTTGACAAATTGTTGTGCTTTCGGGTCGTGTGTTCCTGCAATTAATTGTAATAATTCACGGCGGAAATTTTGTGGTATGATTTTTAAATCTTCGAACACATAACGCTTAGGAATTTCAATCTCATCTGGGACTTCATCTAGCCCTTCAAACTCAACTGCTGCATCTTGAACTGCCTTCCAATCTTCATCACTACGGAAATTTGCTCTTGTCAGTATTGTCTTGTAGGTTTGTGTCGAGTTAATTGTATCACCTCTTAACAGCCTCAAGAAAATATCACTGGCTTCCATGAAAATTTGCCCTCTTAATGCTGGCCATGCTGCCGCCTCGATTATATTACGTGGAATAATACCATATGGTCTTGCCATGAATTCGAAGCGTCCTGCTGCAAATCCAACATGCAATCTTCTCTTTTCAGTAGCATCCATCCCAAGTAGATTTAGAGTATTGGCTATTCTTTCTGCTTGTGCTATTGGACCACCTGAAGCGAGTATTGAGAGAACTGCACTGCCGATTTCAATGTTTTGGGTTCGTCTAAACGAATCCATAGCCAATTGAGGGAAATCGGTACATAGACCAACCTCGCCCTGCCAATGCGGTACAACTGGTTGCGAGTTACTTTTTTGGGTTTCAGTCGATAGATGTGCTTGGGCTAACCAACCGACTCCGAAGCCCAATTGGTCAGCGCATTGCAGTTGTTGGAAGTAATTTGCAAACATTTCTTGCTCGCTTGGAATATGCCCCTCAGCATCAGGTGTTTGGCTAATTGAGAAGAAAATATCGTGCTCCATAGGCTGTCCCACACATAGCCAATAAGTGACCGGTCATAACAAATGTGGCGGTGGGATTGAAAGATTATAGCCGGCGATTGTTTGAAGACTACTTGACTATTGGCAGTGTTATGTCCATTCATGGCCAAGCGAGGAAGGTCACCACTCATACCTTGCAAGAAATGAAGAGTGCTGGTGAGAAAATCACCATGTTGACAGCCTATGATTTCTCATTGGCCAAGTTAGTTGACAAAGCCGGTGTCGATATTATTCTCGTAGGAGATTCTGCTTCCAATGTGATGGCAGGCCATGCAACAACCGTTCCAATTACACTTGATCACATGATATACCACGCACAGTGTGTTGAGAGAGCAGTAGATAGGGCATTGATTGTTGTTGATATGCCATTTGGTTCATACCAAGGCAATTCTACAGTAGCCCTTGAATCTGCAGTTCGTATTATGAAAGAGTCAAATGGCCATTCTGTAAAATTGGAAGGCGGTTCTGAAGTTGTTGAATCGGTTAAGAGAATCCTTACTGCAGGCATACCGGTAATGGGTCACCTCGGACTTACCCCTCAATCAATTTACAAATTCGGAACTTATACTGTTAGAGCAAAGGAAGAAGAAGAAGCTGCAAAGTTAATTTCTGATGCTAAACTTCTCGAAGATGCTGGTTGCTTTGCTATTGTATTGGAAAAGATTCCTCGTGAACTTGCCAAGAAAGTTAGCCAAGCGATTTCTATTCCAACTATTGGTATTGGGGCTGGGCCTGATTGTGATGGACAAGTATTGGTCCTACATGACCTGCTTGGAATTACAATGGATTTCTCACCAAGGTTTTTGCGCCGTTATCTGAATTTATCAGACGACATCAACAACGCCATCACCCAATATTGTGATGATGTTCGTTCGGGAGATTTCCCCAATGAAGATGAATCGTATTCGGAATGATTCTATCTCACAAATAGATGAAAGCGAGCACTGCTCCACCGAATGCACCAATATCAATTCCAATAGCATGCCAAATTCCGTAGCGAAATGAAGGCAACTCGTATTGCCACCAAGTGCTATTAATCCATAACCAAATGAGAAATGAAAGATATCCTCCACAAAACATTGCACCCCAACCAGAAACCCAAATAATAGAATAAGCAAATCCAAGAATGCCCATCCCCATAGCATATTCCTTCCAATTTCCTTTGTTATTAGGTACCAAGTATTTGTACATCAATGGAGAAAATAATAGTGCCAAAATAAATGCACCCTGAACTGGAGAGGGATAGTCAGATTTCAGATTAGGAAGAACGATTGTCTGCCAAAAAGCACCGAATATTGCACCGATTGCCATCGGAGTGATAGCGTGGCGAATAGATTCAGGCAACCAACCCGCGATAGATGTCCACTCCTCCTCATCAGTAGTAGAAACCCCCTGTAACTCAACTTCAGCCATATTGTTGGCGAGATGTGATTTGTCCTTGAGTCTTCGGGTTTTCAATGTTCAAATTCTAAGTATTCGCCGAATGCGATAAAGACCCAAACCCTTTGCGTCATGATATGGCGAAGGGTCGAATTGTTGCGGGATGTATTGCACCCCATCCGCCTCACCTAGTTTATGCTGAAAATCCAGACCAAAATGAACCAACTTCAGAAGGTGGTTGGGAGCAATTACGTTGGGGTTATGAAAGACTTCGTGAGTCTCTTGCTGAAGTAGAACATGATGTGATAGTAATTCTTTCACCTCACTGGCAGACATATGTTGGAACTCATTTTTTGGGATTAGAAAATTTCCAAAGTTTGAGTGTTGACCCTGTATTTCCCAACCTCTTTAGATACCATTACGACCTAAATATCGATGTTGAATTGGCAAAACAAATTCATGACAATGCTGAAAAATCGGGATTGACTGTTAAGATGATGGAAAACCCTGATTTCAGAGTTGATTATGGAACTATCACTACTGGACATTTGTTCAATCCAAAATGGGATAAGCCATTGGTAGTAATCTCCTCTAATCGCTCTACTGATTATTATTCGCCCGAAGTGATGCAGGAGATGATGATTGAACTAGGAAGAATCACTAGAGAAACTATTGAGGAAAGTGGCAAGAAGGCAATAATACTGGCAAGTAATTCGTTGTCGCATCGCCACTTTACCACCGAATCAGAGATTCCAGAAGACATGAGTAAAGAGCATATTACTAGCCACGCAATGCATCTTTGGGACATGAGAATTATTGACTATATTCGCAGCGGTCAAACGCAGAGAATTTTGGATGAAATGCCTGAATTTATTGAACAAGCAATTGCCGAAAGTGATGGTGGGGGATTGTCATGGCTGATTTCTGCATTGGACACACCCGAATATCCTGCGATACTGCACGGGTATGGCACGATTATTGGAACTGGCAATGCTGTAGTTGAATGGCCTTGCTACAAACATGAGGAGGATTCACAATGAGTGAAGGAGAAATTATTGGTTCATATATTGTTCCAGTTCATCCCCATACCTACTTAGTTCCAGAACAAAACCCTGGATGGGCGAATCTGAGGGCTGCATTTGATGAAGCAGCACTTCGCATCAAAAATAGCGAAGCGGACTTGCTAATTATTTACTCAACCACTTGGCCGAGTATTATCGGTCATCAGATACAAGCCGACCCGAATCCTGAATGGGTCATGGTTGACCATGATTTCCATGACCTCGGCTCTATACCTTATTCTTTCAATATTGATACCGAGTTTGCTCATGCATGGAATGATGCAAATCAAGAAAGAGGACTCAAAAGTCGTACAATAAACTACCATGGATTTCCAATAGATGTCGGTTCCGTTATTGCTCTAAAACTATTGAACCCAGACAATGCAATCCCTGCTGTAATTGTTTCATCCAATGTATATGCAAATCGTTCTGAAACATCAGTACTGGCAAAAGCATGCCTTGATGTTGTTCGTAGTACTGGCCGTAAAGCAATTGCAATTACTGCAATGTCTCTTTCAAACAGAATGTTTACCGAAAATATTGAACCGAAGGATGATAAAATTCATTCCTTGAAAGATGATGAATGGAATTGTAAAATTCTTGAATTAATGGAAATGGGACGCTTGGAAGATGTTGGTCAATTATCACGAACTATTCAAAAACAAATTCGAGTTCAAAAAGTTGTAGCATTCAAGCCAATGTGGTGGCTTTCAGCAATGAATGATAACCGAAATGATTTGACTGGAGAAGTATTGGCATATGAGGCAATTCATGGCGCAGGTGCTGCTGTAATACATTTAGATCCTACTTCATGTGGTACTGGTGATAAGGAATATGACGAGGATGATGTTGAATATTTCCATGGAGACCGTAGTGTATTGGATTCAAACGATTCCGAATCATCATCTATTGATGATGCAGTTGAAGAGACTGATGAAGAAATTGTTGTCGAAGAAAGCGGACCTGAGTTATGGGAGGCGACAACTGCAGATGGCTCAGTTAATACTGATTCAGCACCCAAGCCGGTAGGTGCATATCCTCATGCTAGACGAGTCGGAGACTTGCTATATCT
>DUCL01000241.1 GCA_012959845.1 Candidatus Poseidoniales archaeon | reverse complement strand
TTTTAACATCAATCCTTGATAAATGGTTGATTATTACTAACTTACAGCACATAAGACAAACTGCGCACCATTTTGACTCATGTCAAATACAAATGGAGACGATAAAATGATACAACGCAATAGCAACAAGAATAAATCTTGTTATACTACGAGAACCCCCATAGAAAGTATGGCAAGCCTAGAGGCTGAGCAAAAGAAGCGGATAGAACGCTATATTGATGCATTCAAATCACTATCTGAAAAAGATCCAGAAGGTTTTGAAAAGATAGCTCCTGAATTATTGCGGCGGAGTGTTTGGAACTGGAGAGGGGCAGACCCCTACTTCTCAGAAAGGTTGACAATGTGGCTAGACAAAGAGTGTTTATGGACACCATTTAACGAAATCATTCCAAAAACAAAAGACATGGCAATCTACTCTTATGACGTTATGGCTCCTACACATGAGCACCTGGGTCCTGCACACAAAGAATTATTTTCCCGACTCGCTGAAAAATTTGAAGGCGATTATAATCGCTGGGATGCGGCGATTAGAGACCAATTTATTGTCTTAGGAATGTTGGCACTCGCCGGTAAAGAAGGCGAAAAGCAAGGTCGAATGATCTACAATCTTGGAATCAGTGAAGGAGAAAATGGCCTAATACAAGGTTCAAATGCAATCAGGGCAGCAAAAATTGCGATATCAAGAATGGCAAAACCAATGAAAATATTCAATGCTGCGAAAGGAAGCGGCGATGAAAGAGTTCACAGTTTTAGTGATTCAAATACAGCCGATTATGTTGCAAGATATGTTCTTAGTCTAGATGCTTCTGCATTATTACCCCAAACAGTATTACGAAATAGATACAATTGAGGCATACCATCGCGGTCTTCATATAGGGTCGTGCTGTTCCATTTGTTAGAGGGAACGAAGGGTTCCCTATGATCGACCCGTGAAAAACGATGCAATTGGAGAATATAGTCAAGGTAATTAGTAAAGCGAATAATCAATACACTGCGAGCCAGTGTAACGTCCTTTCAACAGCGCTTGAGAGCCGTCAAAACCGCTTTAATCAAACCTTGAAAACAACCCAACACCAGTGCGTAGCATCGATTTCATCCCAAATTGTGAATCCCATCATGTGGGCAGCTCAATTGGAAAGAGAGAACAGCGGGTTCTCTATGTAAAAAAACAAACTAAAAAATATAGGAAGTGAAAAAACATGAATAAGAAAATTTTGAGTGTACTCGTAGCATTATTCCTCGCTCTATCTGCATTATCTGCAGTTAGTGGTGACGGATCCGACCCGAACGACCCGACCGATGGTGGGGCAGATTGGGATGGCGATGGTTTAACCAATGCTGAGGAACAAGCCGAGGGCACAAATATGAACAATGCAGATAGCGATGGCGACGGACTACCAGATGGTTGGGAAGTTGCTAACGGTCTAAACCCAACTAACGGTGGAGATGGAAATGCAGACCCTGATGGCGATGGCTTGACCAACGCCCAGGAATATGCAAAGGGTACCAACCCTAACAACTCCGATACTGATGGTGATGGTAAGGCTGACAACGTTGATCAGTTCCCGAACGACCCTAACGACGGTGAATACTCCGATTCTGATGGTGACGGTATTCCTGACGCATATGACCCTGATTTTAGCGAATCAGGTGCAGGCGGCGGAAATGGCGAAACCGAAGGCGGTGGCGAATCCGAAGACCAAGGACAAGGCGAAGGCGAAGGCCAAGGCCAAGGACAAGGACAAGGACAAGGACAAGGACAAGGCCAAGGACAAGGACAAGGCCAAGGAC